>CAYXOZ010000056.1:0-9302 GCA_964467135.1 uncultured Dehalococcoidaceae bacterium | reverse complement strand
CCGACCCTGACGCGGCAGCAAAAATTGACCGCCGCAATGTGCGCCGTGTGATCCGCGCCCTCGAGGTGCATGCCAGAGCCGGCCAGGCTTTTTCCCAGCTCGGACGTAAGAAGACCCCCGCATTTACTCCATTGACTATCGGCTTGACGACCGACCGCGCCGAGCTTTATCGCATGGTTGACCGGAGAGTGGACGAGATGTTTGCACGCGGCCTTATCCAGGAGGTTGAAAATCTGCAAAATATGGGGTATAACCTCGACTTACCGTCCCTGTCCGGCATCGGTTACCGGCAGGTGGGGCAGTTTTTAAACGGCGAAATGACGCTGGAGGAAGCCAAGCAAAAGATGAAAACAGAGACCCACCGGTTTATCCGCCACCAGTATGCCTGGTTCCGGCGGGACGATGCGAAAATTAACTGGTTCGATGTAAAGCGCCGGCCTGACGCAGCGATAGTGAAAATGGTGTCTGAGTTTTTGGGAAGTGACTGAATGAGATTAGAAAGAGAGAACAAGTAATGGATTTCACCAAGATGCATGGCGCTGCCAACGATTTCGTGATGGTAGACGCCCGTAAGATAAAACGTGACTGGTCAAAACTGGCGATAGCTGTCTGTAACCGCCACCTGGGTATCGGGGCGGACAGCCTGATAATACTACTGCCCTCGGCTAAAGCCGATTTCGGTATGCGCACTTTTGACGCCGATGGCTCCGAGGCCGAGACCTGCGGCAACGGTATCCGGTGCCTGGCGCGCTATGTCCTGGAGAAGGGGCTGGTGAGCCCGGACATCGAGGAAATGACCATCGAGACCGTCGCCACAGTCAACCATGTTAAATTGGAGAGAAAAGGCAATAAGGTAGTCAAGTTCCGGGCGAACATGGGCAAACCGAGGCTTGCCGCCGCGCAGATACCGGCCACTCTCAAGCCCGGCAAAGATGTTGTCGATAATAGTGGCATGCTGTCTTATAGAGTTAGGGTAGATAGCGCCGACCTGACGCTTAACCTGGTCTCCATGGGTAACCCTCACGCCGTCCACTTTACCCGGGAGCCGGTGGCGGATTTCCCGCTTTCTAAAATAGGACCGCTGGTGGAAAACCTGCCGGTCTTTCCCAACCGGGTAAACTTTGAGGTGGCGCGGGTGCTCAACCGTAACCGGCTGGAGGCGCGGGTCTGGGAGCGGGGCGTGGGTGAAACGCTGGCCTGTGGCAGCGGTGCCTGCGCCATCACCGTGGCTTCCAAACTGCTCGGCTATACCGAATCGAAGGTGGATATAAAGCTCCCCGGCGGCGTGCTTAACGCCGAGTGGAACGGCAATAAAGAAGTAGTGCTGGGCGGGCCGGCGGAGGTGGTATTCGAAGGCCAATGGCCGGATTGAGGTGACACGTGAAAATAGCCAGGCGAATCGAAAATCTAAAACCGTACCTGTTTGTCGAGATTAACAAGAAAATAGCCGAAAAAAGAGCTAAAGGCGAGGAAGTCGTCAGTTTCGCTATCGGCGACCCCGATATTCCGACGCCGCCCCATGTTATCAACAAGCTCTGCGAGACGGCTAAGGACCCGGCTAACCATCGTTACCCGGAGTCGGAAGGTATGCCGGAACTGCATAACGCCATCGCCGAATGGTACAAAAAGCGGTTTAACGTTACTCTCGACCCCGCCACCGAGGTGCTGCCGCTCATCGGCTCCAAGGAGGGCATCGGGCATATCGCTTTTTGCGTTATCGACCCCGGTGATATTGCGCTCGTGCCGGACCCCGCTTACCCGGTCTATGCCATCGGCACGCAGCTGGCGGGCGGTCGGCCTTACTACCTTTCGCTCAGGGAAAGCGACGGCTATCTGCCGGTCTTGAACGGCATCCGCGAGGATATATTGCAAAAGACCCGGGTGCTCTGGATTAACTACCCCAATAACCCCACCGGCGCCGTCGCCGACCTCACCTTTTTCAACCAGGTGGTCGAGTTCGCTAAAAAGCATAATATCCTGGTCTGCCACGATGGCCCTTACTCGGAGGTGGCCTTCGATGGCTACCAGCCGGTGAGCTTTATGCAGGCGGAGGGCGCCAGAGATATCGGTATCGAGTTTCATTCCCTGTCCAAGACCTTCAATATGACCGGCTGGCGCATCGGCATGGTGGTCGGCAACTCCCAGGCGGTGGGGGCTTTAAGGACGCTGAAGTCCAATCTGGATTCCGGCATCCCCCAGGCCATCCAGTACATGGCCATCGAGGCGTTTCAAGGCCCGCAGGACTCTATCGCCGAACATAATAATATTTACCAGCGTCGCCGCGACCTCATTTGCGAGGTCCTCAATAACATCGGCCTGGTGGTTAAGCCGCCCAAAGCCAGTCTTTACATCTGGGCCAGGGTGCCGGAAGGCTATAACTCTGTGGATTTCACGGCGGACTTGCTCGACCAGGTGGGCGTGGCGGTGACCCCGGGGGTAGGGTACGGGCGGAGCGGGGAGGGTTACGTTAGGTTATCTCTCACCATCCCGGACGCTTCGCTGGTGAAGGGACTATCAAGGCTTTCCGGCTGGCGCAACACGCGCCGCCTGACGATGAAAAAATAAGTTGACATAATATACTACCGGGAGAAATATATCGCTAGAAACACGATTATCACCAGAGCAGCGCCGGAACGCGCCATTTTGCTGGCGGTATCCCATAAAGGAAGCCAGGACAGGCTATCCACTCGCAACTCCCTCGAGGAGCTGGCGCTGCTGGCGGACACCGCCGGGGCCGCCGTTGTGGGGAAAATAATACAGCAGCTTCCGGCGCCGACCCACGACTACTATATCGGCCGGGGTAAAATTCAGGACCTGCTGGCCCTGAAAGAAACGAACCCTTATAGCGTTATCATCTTTGATGACGAGCTTACCCCCAACCAGCAGCAGAACCTGGAAGAAGCCCTGGGCGTTAAAATAATCGACCGCGTTGCCTTGATTTTGGATATTTTCTCCAGGCGCGCCCGCACCCACGAAGGGCGTTTGCAGGTGGAGCTGGCGCAGCACCGGTATCTCCTCCCGCGACTGGCTGGCCAGTGGAGCCACCTGGAAAGGCTCGGCGGCGGCATCGGCACCAGGGGCCCGGGCGAATCGCAGCTGGAGACGGACCGCCGCCTGATTAAGCGTAAAATACAGCGTCTGGAAGAGCAGACCGAAGACATCAGGAAACGCCGCGCCCAGTACCGCCAGCAGCGGCAGAAGAGCGGCATACCGGTAGTGGCTCTGGTCGGTTATACCAACGCCGGTAAAAGCACACTGTTAAACGCGCTCTGCAAAGCGGATGTCTATGCGGACGACAGGCTTTTCGCTACCCTCGACCCCACCACCCGGCGGCTCACGCTCCCCGATAACCGTGCCGTGCTCGTTACGGACACGGTCGGCTTTATCCGCAAGCTGCCGCCGGCCATCATTAATGCCTTCCGGGCGACCCTTGAAGAGCTCACCGAGGCCAGCCTTTTGCTCCACGTGGTCGACCTCTCATCTCCGGACGCCGCCGAGCAGTGCCGGACGGTGGAGGATATCCTCAAGGAGCTGGGGCTCGGGGACAAACCGCGCCTGACTGTCTTAAACAAAATCGACCTCCTGGCAGGGGGGCGGGAATGGGATGAAAAACAGGCTCTCGAGTATCTCGCTGCTGAAGCCGTTCCTGAAGACGCTTGCACGTTGCATATTTCCGCGGTCAAGGGGTGGGGACTTAATCGACTCCTCGGTATGATTAGCGCTACGCTGGCTAAAACCGCGGTTGCCCCGGTTTAAAACCGAATATGGATACAGGTTTGATACTGGCTATCGCCGCGGCGCTCAGCTTTTCGGCTGGCATCGTCCTGGTTAGAAAGACCGCCGGTGAGGCGGGAGAGTCTTTCAGCGTTACCGCTATCAGCATCTTCACCGGCATTCCGTTCTTTGCCCTCGCCATCGTTATCAGCGGCGAGTGGCGCCAGCTCTACGAAATTTCCTGGCGGGCGCTGGCGCTGCTTGCTTCCGCCGGCGTTATCCACTTCATCTTTGGTCGACTCCTCGGCTATAACGCTTTCCGGCTCATCGGCGCCAACCGGGCGACCATCTACACCATGACCAACCGCTTCTATACCGTCCTTTTCAGCGTGCTTCTCCTTCACGAAGCGATTACCTATTATATCGTCTTCGGCGTTCTCTTGATGTTCGGCGGGGCGGCTTTAATCACCATGGAGAAGAAGAGCGTGATCGACGGAAAAAAGAGTAAGCTCTCACGCGACGAGGTCAAGGGGATTTTGTTTGCTTTAAGTGCCGCGCTATGCTGGGGTGTGACACCGGTGCTGATTAAACCCGGCGTCGAGGAAATCGGCTCTTCATCGGCGGGGGCTTTCGTTTCCTACTGCGCCGCAGCGATTGTTATGGGATTCCTTCTTTTAAACCGCCCGCGCCGCCAGCAGTTAACGCAGTTGCCCGTCATGAAATCGATACTTCCGATGGTCCTGGCCGCTATCTTTACCGCCAGCGGCCAGTTGCTTTATTACACCGCCCTGGGCCAGAGCCCCGCCAGCGTGGTGACGCCGCTCTTAAGTATCCAGGTGGTTTTTATCTTTTTCCTTTCTTTTTTCATCAACCGGAAAATCGAGCTTTTCAGCCCGAAGGTCTTTATCGGTATGGCGGCGACGCTGGCAGGAACTTTTTTGCTGTTCCAGTAGACAGTCAAAAAATTATAGTTTATAGTTGACACCGGAGAGCAGGCAAGGAGGCGAATTATGTCTGAAATGTATGATATCGAAGTTAGAGTGGTCGCTCAAAAAGGCACCTGCGGTGCCGGGCATAAAGTGGGAGAGAAATGGATTGTTAAGAACCATACGCCAGGCGGTATCTGCCTTTCCGCTTATGAAAGCATGGAACCTTATCTTAATGTATTAAAATATGGCGGTTCATACCCCTGGAACAAAGACCCTGATGTATGCGGAGCAGTCTGCCCAGACCCACAAAACCAGGTAGTCTTTGAACTAAGGCGCATCAGGAAGAAATAACCGGTTCTAAAGCTGATTTGCCATTTACCCGAAGCTAGTACGCACTACAATCGAAATCTGAGGGCTTTTCATAGCTTTTGAGTATCTAGTTACCTTTGGGGGGTAGGATGGCGGTGGTAATAGAGCCCTGGAAATGCTCTTTTTCTATTTATTTCTCTTGATTTTTATTTTGGGCAAGAACATGGGCACATCTTCCATATACTTCCGGTATTCATCACCAAAACGCTGTAACAATAGCTTTTCTTCATATCGTGAAATGTAATGGAAAAAGCCGATGGCAATAATCCATATCGCTAAAGCCGCCAGCGAGGTCCTGAAAATAAGCAAGCTCAAATAAAATAATATTTCACTAAGATATACTGGATGCCTGACTATGCCGAAGATTCCTTTCCTTATTACCTCTGGTTTTTCCCTGAATTCTCCAAAAACTATCTTCATCCCGGTACGCGCCATGATTATAGAAACAAGCAATAGAATTAATCCGATGGTTATTTGAACTGCGAGAGGTATATACTTGTTGAGAAAAGTGGAATATCTGAAAAAGAAAGAATCGGTTATCCAGACAACTAAAAAGATAATTGCGATGATTAATTGACCCGCGTCTCCGAAAGGGTGCTCGCCGGCGAGGTCATCTCTGTGCGCATGACTGTTATTTGTTTTAGTCGGGCACATTTTTACTCTCCTGACCTGGCATTTATTATGTCAAACCCTCCATATCCTGAAACACTGGGGCGCACAATATATGTTATGTAGAGTCACTTACACCCGCCCGGTGAGAATGTTGACATAATAAACATCTCAAAGGTCAAATCTCAAAAATGCGGAATACAAGTTTTGATTTTTTATTTGTGTCTTTGAGATTTGATTTTTGAGTTTTGACTTTTATTTCACCCCCAGCTTCTTCAACATCTCCAGAATATCTTTGCCCGTGGCACGGCACTCGTCCATGGCCGTCGTCCCGATGCCGCCGCCCACGCCTGTCCGCACCTCTCCTTTGCCCGGGCCGTAGCCTATCGCCCCCCTCAGCGCCACCATCCCCTGGGTGATGAACCAGCCCTGCACCTGCACCCGCGTCTGCCCGGCCCCTATTCTCCTTAACGCCAGGACCGGCGCCGCCACCTTGCCGGCGAGCTCATGGCCGAACAGGTAGCAGAACGTCCGGTCGATGACCGCCTTGGCCTGCGCGGTGACATAATTAAAATACACCGGGCTCCCGAACACGATGGCGTCCGCCCACTCCATCTTGGTATAAAGCGACTTCATATCGTCCTTGATTTTACATTTGCCGGTGCGGGCGCAGCTCCCGCAGGCGTCGCAGCCGGCGATGTTCTTCCCGGCCACCAGGAAAATGTCCGTCTCGGCGCCCGCCTGCCGCACGGTAGCCAGCACCTCCTCGACCATTATCTCGGTATTGCCGCCCGGTCGCGGGCTCCCCACGATACCCAGAACTTTCATTCCCTGCCTCCTTGACGGATATATACAATATTAACGAAAACTTAATCAAAATTTTATCAAACTTTTATGGTTCTTAATTCGCCATCTGGCGAATTGGGAATATAATCGGTATATATGGCATTTTTCTTCAGGAACCTTACCAAGATAGGCTCATTCATTTTTATCATCATTGTCGTCAGCCTCACGTTTCCCCGTCTTAGCTCGATCGTCTTTCCATCCGTTCCCGAACCTTCCCCGACCTTCGACTGCGATGACAGCACTCTGGCGATGTACCGCCATTTCCAGGACCTGGGTGTCGAGTCAACGCCTTTTATCGGCAACCTCAAAATGACCGGCGAGGCTTACCTGGAAAGCGACCACGCCTGGCTGCTGGTAAAATCCGGCGACCTGGAAATCGCTTACGACTGGGGCACTCCCCGCTTCGATAAACAGCATTACGAAGGCTACCCGATAACCCTCGACCTCCTCCTCAGCGCTGTCAAGCACGACCAGCAGGGCGGCGATGCGCTGGCCTCAACCGGCGAATAGATTTTAACTAACTGTTTTTCCCTATCTTACAACGAACGTCTTTCTGTCTTAAGGAACATTATGTAAAGTATAAGGAGTCCTTAAATCTACCCTTATGGAGAGGTTGACGCCACGTAAGTTATGTAATAAACACCGCCTGATTTGTATGTGGCTATCGCACCATATTTAACACTGGTATTTAATATTTTCGGGCTATATTCGTGCTTTCGCTGCTTCCAGACTTCCAACACTCCATTAACCAGTCCGTCTAATGTCGCCTGCCCTGCTGTTATCAAAACTGCTTGCACTGAAAGCCAGCTGGAGTACTTGAAATCACCCGTTTCTGCCATGGCCAGGCTGTTTTCCCTTGCCCACCCGTAAAGGTTTACCCCCCATAATAATTCGGCCAAACCGTTATTACGTCTTTCCTGGTTTATCAGTTTGAATATGGCTTGATTGATTTCTGCTTCGGGGAATACGGCATTTCCTTGAATAATGATATCGTATTGCTTTTCCAATTCTTCAAATTCTTGATTCAGCTCATCATATTCCGCCTGCATTCCCTGTATCTCATTAGTCCTGGCATCATAATTAATCTTCAACTCATCAAAGTCAGACTTAATAGACTGTATTTCACCATTTTGTTCGTCATATTGCTTTTTCAGTTCTTGATATTGAAAGTTTAATTGGTCGTACTGTACTTCGATGGTCGTCGCTTGATCTAATTTGCTCTGTAATTCTTCAGCCTTAAGTTTGGTATCATTTAGCTCATTCTTTACGCTATCGTACTCTTCCTGTGATATCGTGGGGGAACAACCGACCATCCCCCAAAAAATGATGGTGAACATGGTTGAAATAATGACAATTTTAATAAGATTTTTCATTGGGTACCTCCTGAAGATAAAGTAATATTTTTCGTGGAAATTAGCTCCGGAAGTGGGCTCGGTAGGGATCGAACCTACGACCAACCGGTTATGAGCCGGCCGCTCTGACCACTGAGCTACGAGCCCGTGTCTCCCCTATTTTACCCCCCTACCCTCCCAATATCAAGAAAATCCGTTTGAATTCCCGTTTGATTAATAGTAAGATGAAAGTAAATTACACTCAGGAAGTGACTGTTGGGCCAGGCCGATTGGGAAATTACCGCAACGACCGTCTATTGTGACGCTGTCGACGACGAAGTCACACTGCTGGTCTATGCCGACGGCACCGCCAGGTGCACCGGCCGCCAGAAGCACGCCGCGTCCGCCGGCAAAAATAAACGCCTCAACAAAACAAATCGCGGGTGCTCGGACGCAGCATGTACCATTTTAAGTCGCTACCGGGACAAACTGTTAAAAAGTCAGAAGGCGCCCTGATAGAAAAAGTGACGACATCTATTAAAGAATCGACCCAGAACGATATCCCCCGCGATATAAGAATAAAGATTGAGAGTCTTTCTTTATCTTTCGGGGGCGTGCGGGCGCTGGCGGATATCAACGTGGATATCCGCGATAAAGAAATCCTGGCTATCATCGGGCCTAACGGCGCGGGCAAGACCTGCCTGCTCAACTGTATCAACGGTTTTTATAAACCGCAGTCCGGTGAAATATCCTACGATGGGAAAAAAATCACCCGCATCCGCCCGGATAAAGCCGCCCGGATGGGTCTGGCGCGGACCTTCCAGAACATCGAGCTTTACACCGGCCTGAGCGCCCTGGATAATATTATGGCGGCGCGCCATGTCCTGATGCGGCAAAATATCCTGAGCAGTGCGCTTTATTTCGGCTGGGCGCATCGAGAGGAAATCGTCCACCGCCAGACCGTCGAAGATATTATCGACTTCCTCGAGATTGAGTCGATTCGCAAGAAAACGGTCGGCATGCTGCCCTACGGTATGCGCAAGCGCGTCGAGCTGGGGAGGGCTTTAGCGCTGGAGCCCAAAGTGCTGCTGCTGGACGAGCCCATGGCGGGCATGAACCTGGAAGAGAAAGAGGATATCGCCCGCTTCATCATCGATATCTTCGAGGGACAGGGTGTCACTTACCCGGACACGCCGGTGCTGCGGGACGGTGTGAGCTGTATCGTCCTGGTGGAGCATGACATGGGTGTGGTCATGGACATCGCGGATAGGATTGTGGTGCTGGACTTCGGCAGGAAAATCGCCGAGGGCACGCCGGAAGAAATCAAGAACAATCCGCAGGTTATCGCGGCTTATCTGGGGGAAGAGAAGAAGTAGAGGTCGTCTTGATCCTTCTTCACCTCGAACAAGGTACTATTTCAATGCCTCCGCTTCGGCGATTCCTGTAATCGCAGATGGATTAAATCCTTTGACTATCAGCCATACCGCCATAACCATTTCTTGTA
>CAYXOZ010000055.1:0-9367 GCA_964467135.1 uncultured Dehalococcoidaceae bacterium | reverse complement strand
CTGTCCTTGCGGGTGTAGACTTTAACGTTAATGACTTTGCCCCACTCCCCGTGAGGCACTCGCAGCGAGGTATCTTTGACCTCCCTCGCCTTTTCCCCGAAGATGGCGCGGAGCAGTTTCTCCTCGGCGGAGAGCTCCGTTTCGCCTTTGGGGGTGATTTTCCCCACCAGCGTGTCGTCCGGCCTGACCTCGGCCCCGATGCGGATAATGCCGTCCTCGTCGAGCTCGCGCAGGCTTTCTTCCCCTACGTTGGGGATATCGCGGGTGATTTCTTCCGGCCCCAGCTTGGTGTCCCGGGCTTCCACCTCGTGCTTGTTGATGTGGATGGAGGTGAACATGTCTTCTTCGACCATCCGGCTGCTGAGGATAATGGCGTCCTCGAAGTTATACCCTTCCCAGCTCATGAACGCCACGGTGACGTTCTGGCCGAGCGCCAGCTCGCCGTTTTCCGTGGCCGAGCTGTCGGCTAAGACCTGGCCGGCTTCGACCCTGTCCCCTTTGTTTACCAGCGGCCTCTGGTTGACGCACGTCCCCTGGTTGGTGCGGACGAACTTCATGAGGTCGTAGGTGTCTTTTTCGCCGTCGTCCCGCGTGATGACGATGCGGTACTTGGTGTTCAGTTTGTCGTCGATGCTGCCGGCAATCTCCGTGACGACGCCGGCGTGCTCGGCGAAAACCACCTGCCGACTGTGCTTGGCGGCTTCCATTTCCATGCCGGTGGCTACCAGCGGCGCTTCGGGCCGCAGTAGCGGCACGGCCTGGCGCTGCATGTTGGCGCCCATCAAAGCGCGGTTGGCGTCGTTGTGCTCCAGGAACGGCGTTAGCGCCGTGGCCACGCTGACCACTTGTTTGGGCGATACGTCCATGTATTCGATTTTATCAGGGGTCTCGAGGAGGTAGCCGTCGCTGAGCCTGGCTTCGATTCTTTTTTCCTTGAACTGGTTGTTCTCGTCGAGCGGCGCGTTGGCCTGGGCGATGATGTATTTGTCTTCTTCGTCGGCCGGCATGTAGACGATTTCGTCGGAGACGAAGGGGACTACCTTTACTTTGCGCGACTTCAGTTTTGCCAGCCTGGCGGCAAGCTCGGCGTTAATAACGGTATCGGCTTCTACCAGCGTCTTGCCTTTTTCATCGAGGATGGCTTCGGCTATCGTCCGGCCGACCAGCTTTTTGTCTTTGGTGGTCATCGTGTTGATGACCTTGCGGTAGGGCGTCTCGATGAAGCCGTACTCGTTGATGATGCTGTAGGTCGCCAGCGACCCTATCAGGCCGATGTTCGGGCCTTCCGGCGTCTCGATGGGGCAGATGCGTCCGTAGTGGGAGAAGTGGACGTCCCGCACTTCGAACCCGGCGCGCTCCCTGGAAAGACCGCCCGGACCCATGGCGGAAAGTCGCCGTTTGTGCGTTAGCTCCGCTAGGGGGTTGGTCTGGTCCATGAACTGCGATAGCTGTGACCCCCCGAAGAACTCCCTCACCGCCGCCACGATGGGCCGGATATTGACGAGGGCGCTGGGGGTGACCGCCTCGGTGCCGATGATGCTCATACGCTCCCGGACGACCTGCTCCAGACGCAGGAAGCCGATGCGGAACTGGGTCTGCACCAGCTCGCCGACCGTCCTTACCCGTCGGTTCCCCAGGTGGTCGATGTCGTCGCTGTGGTCTTTCCCGTTGTTAATCAGGATGAGATGCCTGATGATTTCGACAATGTCGTCTTTGGTGAGCGTGCGTTCCTTGAGGCTGATGTTCAGCCCGAGTCGTTTATTGAGCTTATAGCGTCCCACGTTACCTAGGTCGTAGCGGGCGGCATCGAAGAAAAGGCTGTTTATGAGCTTTTCGGCATTTGCTTCTGAAGGCAATTCGCCGGGATGCAACTTTTTGTAGATATCCATCACGGCGTCTTTTTTATTTTTGATTATCGGCTCACGCTCCATGGTGGTCCGGATGAAATGATGGTCGTCGACGCCATCCTCTTTAGCAAACAGCTTCAATAGTTCCTCATCGCTGCTGAAGCCGATGGCGCGCAGCAGGGTGGTGATGGGTATCTTGCGCTTGCCGTCGATTTTCGTCGAAATTACGTTCCGGTTGCTGGTCTCGAACTCTAGCCAGGCGCCGCGGGTGGGAATTAGCTTTGCCGCGCACAGGTCGCGACCGGACACGGGGTCTTCTTCAGCGGTGAAGTAGACCCCCGGCGAGCGCAGTAGCTGGCTGACCACGACCCGTTCGGCGCCGCTGGTGATGAAGGTGCCCTTGGCGGTCATGAGCGGTATGTCCCCGAAGAACAGGTCCTGCTCTTTGATTTCCCCCGTGTCTTTCACCAGCAGGCGTACTTTAACGTAAAGCGGGGCGGAATAGGTCTGGTCGCGTTCGTGGCATTCCTGCTCGGAATGCCCCGGCCGCGGCTCGCGGAACTCGTAAGCCGTGAAGCTCAGCTCGAGCCGGTTGCCGGTGAGGTCTTTGATGGGTGATATTTCTTCCAGTAGCTGTTTCAGCCCGTCTTCCTGGAACCTCTGGAAGGAATCGAGCTGGACTTTAATCAGGTTGGGTACGTCCAGGACATTGGGTAGTCTGGCGTAGGACTTGCGTGGAATCAAGGTCTTGGACTTCTGGGTGGGGGCGGGTAAAGGCTTCGACGTTTTAACGGCCATCTCATCTCCTTAGCAGAAACACAACAGTTCTATTCTGGCGTTAGATAGCGCAAATCATCTAGAAAGAAGACATGCGTGCATATGCCGCGATACTATGGGCATTTATGTTTGGGAAGGTGATATAAAAAACACTTGGGGCATTATTACTAATATAAAGGATATCATCATTATCGTTTCTTGTCAAGTCCCGGTTCGTTCGTATCCCTGGAAATTTTGAAAATTTTTTTTCAGTTTAGACCTCTTTTGTATTAAATATCTTCTTTATCTTATTATATAATACTTTATTGGCATGAATACACATTTGACTTTAGCCAGGCTGGCGCTGGCCGTTCTCAGCACTGCGCTGGAAGAAGCGGCCATCTGGGTGATATGGCGCTGGCTGCTGCCCGGGTTCGGTGTAGAGCTGTCCGTTACCGTCCTTATCGTCGCTATGGTGGCCTGGGCGGCTTTCGGCACCTGGCTTTTTATCTTTACCACTCGCGCGCTGAAAAGGCAGGCGGCGGTAGGGCTCCCCTCGTTGGTAGGGGCGGCGGGGAAGGTCGCCTCCCGCCTGGCGCCCGAGGGTCTGGTGAGAATTAAGGGAGAGCTGTGGAGCGCGACCTCTGACGAGGGGGATATCGAGGTCGGTGAGGCTATCGTGGTGGTCGGCGAGCAGGGCTTGAAGCTTTCCGTGCGCCGGGCGACTACACGTTGAAGAGAAAAGTTATTATATCGCCGTCCTTGACGACGTATTCCTTGCCTTCGAGCCGGAGCAGCCCCCGTTTCTTGGCTTCGGCGATGCTGCCGCAGGCGACCAGGTCTTCGAAGGCAATGCCTTCGGCGCGGATAAACCCTTTCTCCATGTCTGTGTGGATTTTTCCGGCGGCTTTAAGCGCCGTGGTGCCCTTCTTTATCGACCACGCCCTGACCTCATTGGAGGCGATGGTGAAAAAAGTGATGAGGTCGGAAAGCTCGTAGGATGCCTTGATGGTCCGCTCCAGCCCCGATTCTTTAATGCCGTACCCGGCGCGGAATTCCCTGGCGGCGCTTTCCTCGAGCTGCGCCAGCTCCGCCTCGAGCTTGCCGCAGAGGGCTATGACACGGCGCTTCGACCCCCTGTTTTGGGCGGTAAGCTCCGCTTCCATTGAAGCTATCTGGGAAAGCTGTTCTTCCCCGGTGTTAACGATTATGAGCAGAGGTTTGGCGGTGAGGAACTGGTAGTTGGTGATGTACCTGGCTTCGTTAGATTCTATCGGCAACTCCCGCAGGGGCTTATCGTTTTCGAGCTCGGTTTTAAAGTGCAGGAGGATTTCTTTTTCCTGGAGAAAGCCCTGGCGTTCGCCGGGTTTGGCGCCTTTCAGGGAAATTTCCAGCTTCTCCAGCCTCCGTTCCATGATGGCGAGGTCGGAAAAAACCAGCTCCATGTTGAGAGTGCTGATGTCCCTTTTCACATCCAGGCTGCCCTGGGGGTGGGGGACACTATCGTCTTTGAAAGCGCGGACGACGCAGATGAGCGTGTCGACCGTGCTGAGCTGGTTGAGCAGTTGCCCGCCCAAACCTTTGTCCTGCGCCAGCGTCTTGACCGAAGCTCCGATGTCCGTATATCTGGCTTCAACGGGTGTTACTTTTTTCGGATGTAATATCCCTTCGAGGATTGTCAGGCGCGGCTCGGGCACTCTGGCCACGCCGACATGCGGGGAGAGCACGTCAGTCGCGCGGGCCGTCTCGACTTTGCCCCCGGTGAGGGCGTTAAAAATGGTCGTCTTGCCGCTCTGACCCAGGCCGATAATGCCGATGTTGATGCTCATGGCTTCGGGAAAATTACCAATATGTACCAATACTACCAATATTTTAATATTTTATTATTTGTAGTATTTGTAGTATTGGTAGTATTGGGATTCCCCCACCTCCCCTCATCTCCCCTTTTTTACGATGTCGTGGGCTTTCTTAAGGGCGAGTTCCCTCTCGTCGATGTTCAGTTTGTCGTTAGCGGCCAGGTTGAGCAGGACCAGCAGCGATTCGTGCGAGGCCATCAAGCCGAGCTGGGTTATGGCTTGAATCCTGAGTTTGTTGGCGAGTTGCATGTCCGTGGCGATGTTGGCCAGCTTTTTTAGTTCGTCGCTTACATTTTCATCCATGCGGTCTTCCGGCATCGTATCTCACCTCTCGGTTTAGCAGTAGGTATTTGTTCTCTCGGTGCGATTATTCCCCAACGGCGGCATTTTGTCAACATTAACCGCCCGTGGCGAGTGTGGTACAATAGGATATCTCTTTCCGGAGGAAAAAAACTTGCTGCACGTGCTTATCGGCGAGGACGATTATTCCCGGCGCCAGGCCCTGGAGGCCATCAAGAAAGGTATCGGCGACGCCACCGCCCTGGTATCGAATTCAACGGTCTTTGATGGCCGCACGGTCACTCCGGAGCAGCTGCGTAATGCCTGTGAGACGGTGCCTTTCCTGGCGGAAAAACGTCTCGTCATCGTCGAAGGGCTGCTGGAGCGTTTCGAAGCGCCCGTGAAAAGCGGCGGTAAAAAAGCCCCCCGCCGCGAGCTGGGAGAAGACATAAAAAAGTGGGTTGACATCGCCGGGGGCATCCCGCCCTTCGCGGAGCTGGTGCTCATCGGCGGTAATATCAGAGTATCCAACCCCCTTTTACGTGAGCTGTTGCCCCTGACCCGGGTTAAGTCCTTCCCCCTGTTGAAGCCGCCCCAGTTGAGTCAGTGGGTCGAACGCCGTATTAAGGACGCCGGCGGCTTAATATCGCCTCAGGCGTTAACCACGATGATCAGGTTCATTGGCAGCGATTTGTGGTCGATGGCTAACGAGGTAGATAAGCTCGTCCTCTATGCCGCCGGACGGCGCATCGAAGAAGCCGACGTCAAATCGGTGGTGAGCCACGCCCGGGAAGAAAGCGTTTTCAACCTGGTCGATGCCGTCCTCGAGTTCCGGGGCGGTGTCGCCCAGGAGACTTTACAGCAGTTGCTCCGGCAGGGCGCCGCCCCGGTCCAGCTACTCACAATGATCGCCCGCCAGGTCAGGATAATCTTTCTGGTCAAGGAGATGCGGGCGCGCGGTAAGTCCCGCCCTGAGATGCAGATTAAACTGGGCTTGACCTCCGATTTCCTGGTGCGCAAGGCCTGGGAGCAGTCGGAGAAATACTCCCCGGCGCGCCTCCGCGAGCTCTATCACCGCCTGCTCGAAACGGACTTGTCCATTAAGACCGGCAGGCTGGAGGGCGAAATCGCCCTCGATATTTTGATATCGGAGCTCGGTCAGAGGGGACCCGTCCCGGTTTAAGAAAACCTCAAAACAGGATACAATAGAAGGCAATGACAAGGCGGCATATCGCTCCCGTCCTGGCGCTGGATATCGGCGGTACCAAGATATCGCTGGCCCTTTTCACCCCCCGCGGTAAAATGCTGGCCAGCGCTGTCTGCCCCACTCTCGTTGATGAAGGGGTCGCGGCGGTCATCGCCCGACTCTGCCGGGCTATGGATAAATTCCTGCGAAAAAATACTCTCGAGCCTTCGCAACTGGCCGCTATCGGTATTGCCTGCGCCGGTGGTATCGATACCCCCCGCGGCGTGGTCGTGACCCCCTCCCCCAACATGCCGGACTGGTCGGACGTTCCGCTGGCGGATATCATCGGGAAAAAGTTCGCCGTTGCCACCTTTCTCGTCAATGACGCCAGCGCTGCGGCCCTGGGGGAACATCGTTACGGCGCCGGGCGGGGCGTGAACCATCTCGTCTTATTTACTCTCGGCACCGGTATCGGCGGCGGCATTATCATTGATAATAAGCTGTATCTGGGCGCCGTCGGCGGCGCCGGCGAGCTGGGCCACATGACTGTTGATGCCGCCGGCCCCAGGTGCGGCTGCGGCAATACCGGCTGTCTGGAGATGCTGGCTTCCGGTCGCGCTGTAGAGAGGGACGCCATCAAGAGTATTAAACAGGGAGAAAAGTCACAGCTTTCCCGGATGGTAAGAGGTAAAATAGAAACAATTACCGCGGAGCAGGTCGGGCAGGCCGCCCGCGATGGTGACCCGCTGGCGCTTGATGTTATTTCGCGGGCGGCTTATTATTTGGGTATCGGCATGGTTAACGCCGTCAATATCTTTAATCCAGAAATGGTTGTTCTCGGCGGCGGGATGGCCGAGCTGGGCGATATCTTAATCGGGCCGGGCCGGCGTATGATAAAAGAAAGGGCTTTTTCGGTATCTTCGCGGGCAGTGCGCATTCTTACCGCGCGTCTCGGCAACGAGGCCGGGGTCTACGGCGCGGCCGCTTTCGCTTTTGAGCAGGTAAGCAGGAGGGCGAGATGAAAGTTCGTAAAGCCGTTATTATTGCCGCCGGGCGGGGCACCCGGTTCCTGCCCGTTACGCGCTCCCTACCCAAAGAAATGATGCCGCTGGTTGACCGGCCACTGGTACAGTACGGCGTGGAAGAGGCCCTTAATTCGGGCATCACGCAGATTATTATGGTCACGGCGCACGGCAAGTTCGCCATAGAAGATTATTTCGACCGCTCTCTGGAGCTGGAGCGTTTTCTGGAGCAAAAAGGAGATAAGGAAAAGCTCCAGCAGATACGCAAACTGGCGGATATGGTCGATGTCTGCTATGTCCGCCAGAAAGAGCAGCTCGGACTTGGTCACGCCATCTTGACCGCCCGTCCGCTGGTCGGGGATGAACCTTTCGCCGTCATCCTCCCCGATGACATTATCGAGAGCGAAGAGCCGTGTCTGAAAAGCATGGTTGATGTCTATGAAAAATACGGCGGCGGCGTTATCTCTGTGGAGCGCGTTAAGGATGAGGATACCGTGAAATACGGTATTATCAAGGCAAGGCAGGTGGCTGATCACGTCTATCAGATTCTCCAGCTCGTGGAAAAACCGGACCCGTCCTGGGCGCCTTCACGCCTGGGTATCGTTGGACGTTATGTCCTCCCGCCGCAGATATTCGATGCCCTGGAAGTGACCCCGCCCGGTACGGGCAATGAGATACAGGTGACCGATGCCCTTCACCTTTTGCTCCAGCAGCAGGAGCTTTACGCCTACGAGTTCGTGGGTGTCCGCCACGATACCGGCACGCCCCTGGGCTGGCTGAAAGCTAATATCGCCCTGGCTTTAAAGCGCGAGGATATCGGCCCCGAGCTCAGGGAGTACCTGAAAACGCTTTAGGTGGACTCTTCTATCTGTCATAGCGAGCCCCGATGCCATCGGGGCGTGGCAATCTCCATCATTGACAGTAAGCTTGTCTTGCACCTAAAATCAAGTAAATGTTGTCTGTGGAGTATTCCGTGAAAAGTGACGATTTGCGTTCTCTGTTTTTAAAGTTCTTCGAGGAAAAGGGGCATAAGGTCATTCCCTCCTCCTCCCTTATTCCCGTCGGCGACCCCACTCTCCTCCTGACCAACGCCGGCATGGTTCAGGTCAAGCCCTATTTCCTGGGGGAAGCTGTGCCGCCTTCCCGCCGCCTGGCTTCCTGCCAGAAATGTTTCCGCACCTCGGATATCGAAGAGGTGGGCGATGCCACTCACCTGACCTTCTTCGAGATGTTGGGGAATTTCAGCGTCGGCGACTATTTTAAGCAAGAGGCTATCGCCTGGGCCTGGGAGTTCGTTACCGAACGAATCAAACTCCCGTTAGACAGGTTATGGGTGACTATTTTTCTCGATGACGACGAAGCGTTCGATATCTGGCGGAAAATCGGTATTCCCGCCGAGAAAATCGTCCGCTTCGGCGAGAAGGACAATTTCTGGGGCCCGGCCGGCAGCTCCGGTCCCTGCGGGCCATGCAGCGAGATTCATTATGACCTCGGGGCGGATATAGGCTGCGGTAAGGCCGACTGCAAGCCGAACTGTGGATGCGGCCGCTTTACGGAAATCTGGAACCTGGTCTTTACCCAGTACAACCAGGATGAAAAGGGCAATCGCACGCCGCTGCCCAGGCCGAATATCGATACCGGTATGGGGCTTGACCGGGTCGTGGCGGTGATGCAGGGCAGGAAGTCGGTCTACGATACCGACCTTTTTGCCCCGCTGCTCGCGGTTGTCTCTAAATTGACCGGCAAAAAATACGGGGCGGCGGCGGAAGATGATATTGCCATGAGGGTGGTGGCTGACCACGCCCGCGCCCTGGCTTTCCTTATCGCCGATGGCGTTCTGCCGGATAACGAGGGGCGGGGCTATGTGCTGCGTCGTCTGTTGAGGCGAGGGGCTTTGTTCGGCCGGCGGCTTGGCCTTGATCAGCCGTTCCTTTCTGAGATAGCTTTGGTTGCCGTCCAAAAAATGGGACATGTTTATCCCGAGCTCAAGCAGCGGCAGGAGTTCATTAAAAAGGTCATTACGCTCGAAGAGACCCGGTTCGACGAAACGCTGACCACGGGACTGGAGATTATCGATAGCGTTTTGGCAAAACCGGCGACTAAAAAGGCTAAAAAAATCTCCGGCGCGGATGCCTTTAAGCTTTATGATACCTACGGCTTCCCCGTTGAGTTGACCAGGGAAATCGTCTCTAAACAGGGCTTTTCGGTTGATATGCCCGGCTTTGAAAAAGAGATGGAGAAGCAGCGGGAACGGGCGCGCGCCACCCATAAATTCGATATCTCCGCCGGCGCGCCCGGCGTTACGCGGCTTGATGTCGCTGGCACGGAGTTCGTGGGCTATACCTGCCTGGAGCAGAAAGCGAAAATCGTAAAAATACTGGTCGACGGCCAGGAGGCCGACTCTCTAAAGGCAGGGCAGTC
>CAYXOZ010000054.1:0-9372 GCA_964467135.1 uncultured Dehalococcoidaceae bacterium | reverse complement strand
AGCATCGACGCGGCCGCCACGCTGGACAAAAAACTGATTAACCAGGCGGTCAACCAGTTCACCGCACTCAGATTTTTCCGTCGGGGCTACACGACGTAGAGGACAGCCGAGGACAAGATGGGGAAGAGAGCGGGTCTGTGGTATAAGGTCAGGCTACTGACTAATCTCGGCATGTTGCTCGGGGTTAGTGTAATACACACAATCGGCCGAGGCGCCCGGAACTTTACGCTTAACCTCATCGGCCGTTTAAGCCCCCCCTCGCGAGAGACCGGCCTGCTCGTGAGCACTTACGAGCTCATGCGGGAGCGTCTCCGCGAATCCCTCAAAGAGATGGAAGAAAAGACACAGCAGCTCGAGGAAACGGGGGAGCAACTGCGCCATTCGCGCGACTTCTTACAATCGATTATCGATAGCCTCGACGAAGAACTGATGGTGCTCGATAGCGAGCTGCGCATCACCGATGTCAACCGGAATTTCCAGCTTAAATATAAAGACCAGGAGACCATCGGGCGGCACTGCTACGAAGTAATGTACGGGCTGGACGCCCCCTGCCGACCGCCCCTCCGCGACTGCCCCGCCAGCCAGGTATGGCAGTCCGGCACGCCCCTGCGCTTTCTCCAGCTCCAGAACACTAACGGCGAAGGCGCCGGCAAAGCCAAATATGCTGAAAAGACCCTCACCCCGCTCCATGACCGCAAGGGCAATATCATACGGGTGGTGGAGCTGATAAGGGACGTCACCGAAAGCAAGGAGCTGGAAAGAAAAATCCTCGAAGCCAACCGCCAGCTCCTGGCGATGAACGCCATCGCCACCACCGCCAGCCAGTCGCTGAGCCTCGATATCATCCTCAACGGGGTACTGGACAAAGTCCTCGAGTTCATGGAGGCCGAGGTCGGCGGGATCTTCCTCACGGACGACAAAGCAACGGGCGCCGCCTACCGCATCCAGCGGGGCTTATCCGAGCAATCGGCGCCCGGTATCGCCAGCCTCGAGCTGGCGAAGAGGGTGGCCGAGCGGGGGGAGGCACTGGTCGTGGACAGCGCCGCCGGAATGCCTGCGGAAAACCTCGAGGCGCTCATCAGCGTGCCCCTGAAGTCCAAGGAGAGGGTGGTCGGCGTGCTGAGTATCGCCAGCCGGACGCCGCGCGTTTTCACTCCGCAGGAGGTCCAGTTGCTAACGTCGCTGGGGCACCAGCTCGGCATCGCGGTGGAGAACGCTCAGCTTTACCAGGAACTTCAGAGCAAAGAGCAGATGAGGGAGCAACTTTTACGGCGCATCATCTCGGCCCAGGAGGACGAGCGCCAGCGCGTCGCCCGGGAGCTCCATGACGTGACCAGCCAAGCGCTGGCGACGCTCGGAATCGGCCTGGAGGTGGTCGCCACGCCGCAATCGGACGCGCGGGAACGCGAGACCCAGATGGAAGGAATCAAGTCGCTGCTATCGGCGACTTCCAAAGACGTGCACCGCCTGATTTATGACCTCCGGCCCAGCCTGCTCGACGACCTGGGACTCTCGGCGGCGATACGGTCCTACGCGCATAACTCGCTGGACGCCGCCGGGGTGGAGGTACACGTCGAAGAGGCCGGACAGGAAAAAAGATTGCCTCCGGAGGTCGAGATAGCATTATTCCGCATCGTCCAGGAAGCCATCGCCAACATCACCCGCCACGCCCGCGCCGAGAGCGCCTACATCAGCCTGGAGTTCAAAGAGAAAAGCATCGCGGTGGAAATCGAAGACGACGGGGTCGGCTTCGACCACTCGCACGGTTTCACGCCCGGGGCGGGGGGAAAAGGGGTGGGACTGCTCGGGATGCAGGAGCGCGCCGAGCTGCTGGGCGGGACGCTGGTCATCGATACCCGGCCCGGCGGCGGCACCAGGGTCTCCGTGGAGGTGCCCGTGAAGTTCGAGGCGGAAGATGCCTGAGATAAAAGTGCTCATTGTCGATGACCACGCCCTGTTCCGGGAAGGCATCCGCTCCCTTCTCAAAGCCTACGAGGACATCAGCATCGTCGGCGAGGCCACCCAGGGCATGGAAGCTATCGAAAAGGTGCACCAGTTGACCCCCCACGTGGTCCTGATGGATATCGCCATGCCGGTCATGGGCGGGCTGGAAGCCACGCGGCGCATCCAGAAAGAGACCCCCCTGGTCAAGGTGCTGGTGCTCACCCAGTACCAGGACAGCGAATATATCCTCTCCCTGATTAAAGCCGGCGCGCGGGGCTATATCGCCAAGACGGCCACGGCGGCGGAGCTGGTCTCCGCCATCAGGGCGGTATCCCGGGGCGAGTCCTATCTTTACCCCAACGCGGCCTCGACCCTGATTGAAGAGTACCTGGCGCAGACGGGGGAGGTAAAGACCGAGTACGAGCGGCTTTCCGACCGCGAAAGGGAGATATTACAGCTCGTGGCGGAAGGGCGCACCAACCAGGAAATCGCGGATAAGCTCTTTATCAGCGTTAAAACGGTGCTTCGGCACCGCACCGGCGTCATGGAAAAGCTGGGATTCCATAACCGCACCGAGCTCATCAAATACGCTATCAGCAAAGGCCTGATAGAGATCCCCCGCAAGATGGAATAGGTAGAAATACCTAACGTTCTGTCCCCAATATCCGCCCTTTCCCCTGATAATTGGTGTCTTTTTCCCGCCAAATTGATATGTTGTTCCCTGTTGCCGGAGCCGCAATTGTCTTTATATAAAGATAGAGAAACGATACATAGATATCGAGCTATCGAATATCCAGATAACGGAGGTGCCGGATGGCCCCGAAAGTGGAAAAAGTTTTTAACCTGACCAAGGACATGCTCGACCCCTCCTTCGCCGACCTGGTAGCGCCCGACCGGGAAAAGCTCCTGACCTGTATCCAGTGCGGCACCTGCACCGCTTCCTGCCAGACCGCCTACGCCATGGACTATACGCCCCGCCAGTTGTGGCGTCTCATCCAGCTGGGCCTCAGGGACGAGGTGCTCTCCAGCAACAGCTACTGGCTCTGCACCGCCTGCTACGCCTGCACGCTGCGCTGCCTGCGCGGGATAGCCTGCACGGAGACGATGTCCACGCTCAAGCGGATGTCCGTAGCGGCCGGCATGGAAAAGATGAGCTCCAGCGCCCGCTTCTACGAAGCCTTCAAAGAGTCCGTGCGCCGGCACGGTCGCATGCACGAGGTCGAACTGATGACCATCTTCTTCAGCAAGACCAAGCGTATTAAAGTCATGGACTTCAGTCGACTGGGCTTCACGCTGTGGCGCAAAGGCAAAGTATCCCTGGACGCCTCTCGCACGGACATCAAGGGACTGGACCAAATTAAAGCTATCTACCGCAAGGTGGAAGAGTTGGAGGCAAAGGCATGAAATACGCATATATGCCCGGGTGCTCGCTGCTTTCCACGGCCAAAGGCTACGACACGTCGGCGAGGGCGGTGGTAAAGTCGCTGGGCTCGGAACTTATCGAGCTGGACGACTGGAACTGCTGCGGCGCCAACGCCATCGAGTCCGTGAGTTACCTGCTATCGGTATCGCTGCCGGCGCGCAACCTCGCGCTGGCGGAGGCGACCGGCCTGGACCTCGTGACCAGCTGCTCCTCCTGTTTTCTAAATCTGTTTAAAGTCAATCACCGTCTCAAGAGGGAACCCGAGCTGAAAGGCAAGCTCGACGAAATCCTGGGAGAGGCGGGAGTACACTACTCGGGCAAGACCCGGGTGCGCCACCTCCTCGACGTCATCGCTAACGACATCGGCGTGGCAGCGGTCGCCGAGAGGGTGGAGAGGAAACTATCCGGTCTGAAAGTCGTACCCTACTACGGGTGCCAGACGGTGCGCCCCTACGGCGAATACGACGGGCCCTATTTGCCCACTTCGATGGACACATTGATTGAGGCGGTCGGCGCGGAGACCTTTCCTTATCTCTGGAAGACCCGCTGCTGCGGCGGGGTCCTCATGACCACGGAGACAGAGATAGGCGTCAAGCTCGTTTCCGAGCTCCTGGCGGCAGCGCAGGGGGCCGACTGCATCGTCACAGTGTGCCCGATGTGCCAGATGAACCTCGACGCCTACCAGGGGAAAATATCGAGTAAACTCGGCATCAAAATTAACATACCGGTGCTTTTCCTGACCCAGCTTTTGGGACTCGCCTTCGGGCTCCCGTCCGAGGTGCTGCTCCTCGACCAGAATATCGTCCCGGTGAACGGCAAGCTCCACCAGCTACAGACTGCTTAAGTGAGGTGGCTATGATGAGTCAATCAGACAAAAAAGTCGGCGTCTATGTCTGCCAGTGCGGCATCAACATCGGGGCGGTGGTGGACGTGGAGGCGGTCAAAAACCACGCCCTCACCCTGCCCAACGTGGCCGTGGCGCGGCAGTACCAGTTCATGTGCTCCGAGCCGGGGCAGGAAATGATTAAAAAGGACATTAAGGAAATGGGGCTAGACCGGGTGGTGGTGGCCTCCTGCTCGCCGCGCATGCACGAGCCCACTTTCCAGGCGGTCCTCCGGGACGCCGGACTCAACCCCTACTACTTCGATATGGCCAATATCCGCGAGCATTGCTCCTGGGTCACCCGCGATCATGCCGAAGCCACGGAAAAAGCCAAGCGACTCATCCAGGGTTCGGTCGCCCGCGTGGTCTGGCAGGAGCCGCTGGAAGCCCGCGAGGTATCGGTAACGCCGAGCGCCCTGGTGGTGGGGGGAGGCATAGCCGGCATCCAGGCGGCCTTAAATATCGCCGACGCCGGCTATCACGTGTATATGGTCGAGAGCGATGCATCCATCGGCGGCCGGATGGCGCAGCTCGATAAAACGTTCCCCACCCTCGACTGCTCGGCCTGTATTTTAACCCCAAAAATGGTGTTAGTAGGGCGCCACCCCAACATCACCCTGATGAGCTACAGCGAGGTGGTCGACGTCTCCGGATACGTCGGCAATTTTAAAGTAAAAGTCAAGAAGAAACCGCGCTACGTCGAGCTGGGGAAATGCACCGGCTGCGACGAATGCACCAAAGTGTGTCCGGTCGAAGTCCCCAGCGAGTTCGACATGGCTTTAAAAAAGCGCAAAGCCATTTACCGGCCTTTCGCCCAGGCGATACCCAGCGCCTTCGTCATCGATAAAAAGAAGTCCCCCTGTAAAATCACCTGCCCGGCCCATATCCACGTCCAGGGCTATATCGCCCTCATCGCCGAAGGCAAAGCCAACGAGGCGCTCGACCTCATCCGGGAACAGATACCCTTCGCCTCGGTCTGCGGCCGCGTCTGCACGCACCCCTGCGAGGACGAGTGCAAAAGGAATGAAGTAGACGAACCTATCGCCATCTCGTATCTAAAGCGTTTCGCCGCCGACAACGCCGACCCTGACCGGCCGATGAAGATGGGGGCGATGACCAAGAAGCAGAAGGTGGCGGTTATAGGGTCGGGGCCGGCGGGACTGTCCTGCGCCTACGATCTTTTCCGGAACGGCTATAAAGTGACCGTCTTCGAGGCGATGCCCATGGCCGGCGGCATGCTCGCGGTAGGCATCCCCGAGTACCGGCTGCCCAAGGGCATCCTCAATAAAGAAATCGACGCCGTGAAAAAGCTCGGCGTGGAGATAAAGCTCAATACCAGGGTAGATGACGCCGCCAGCCTGCTCAAGGACGGTTACCAGGCGGTCTTCATGGCCGTCGGCTCGCACAAGGGCAGCAGCATGGATGTCCCCGGCAAAGACCTCAAAGGCGCTTACGACGCCATCGACTTCCTCCGGGAGACCAACCTGGGGAGGCGGGTGGCAGTGGGCAAGAAAGTCGCCGTCATCGGCGGGGGCAACTCGGCCATCGATGCCGCCCGGGTGGCGGTGAGGGAAGGGGCGGAGTCGGTCAAGATATTCTACCGGCGCCAGAGACAGGACATGCCCGCCATCGATATCGAGATAGAAGCCGCCGAGGCCGAGGGGGTCGAGCTCAACTTCCTGACGACGCCCACCAAGATTCTGGAAAAGAACGGTAAAGTCGGCGGGATGGAATGCGTCCGCATGGAGCTCAAAGAGATTGATGCCAGCGGGCGGGGCACGCCCTATCCCATCAAAGGCTCGGAGTATACTACCGATATTGACACGGTCATCTTCGCGGTCGGCCAGAGGCCCGACCTCGGTCTGATTTCTAACGTTAAAGCCATCAAGACCACCCGGCAGGGTATAGTGAGCGTCGACCCCGTGACGCTGGAGACTGGATTGAAGGGGATTTTCGCGGGGGGCGATATGGCGGGGGCCGCCGGCACGGTCATCGAGGCTATCGCCGCGGGCAAACGGGCGGCGGTATCCATCGACCGGTTCTTACAGGGCGCCGACCTCAAAGAGGGGCGCGAAGAAGACCCCACCAAAGCCAAAGATATCAAAGTGACGATACCGGCGGGCACTAAAAAGTCGCCGCGCGCCAATATGCCAGAGCTCAAGGTAACCGAAAGGCGCAATAATTACAAGGAAGTCTCGCTGGGATTTTCTAAAGAGGCGGCCATCGCCGAAGCCGAGCGCTGTCTCAGCTGCGCCGTCTGCTCGGAGTGCCGCCAGTGCGAGACGGCCTGCCTGCCCAAGTGCATTAACCACGACATGAAAGAGGAAATCGTCGAGCTGGACATCGGGTCGATCCTGCTCGCCACGGGGCACGACTTCTTCCACGCGCCCGCATTACCACAGTACAACTACGGGCGCTTCCCGAACATCATCGAAAGCATGGAGTTCGAAAGACTCTGCTCCGCCAGCGGGCCCACCGGCGGCAAGGTCACGCTCGCCAATGGCAAGACACCGCAGTCGGTCGCCATCATCCACTGCGTGGGCAGCCGCGACTCCCATTCCAACAGCTACTGCTCGCGGCTGTGCTGCATGCACGCCATGAAGCAGGCGCACCTCGTTAAAGAAAAGACCGGCGCGCAGGTCTACGAGCTTTACATAGATATCCGCGCGTCCGGCAAGGGCTACGAGGAGTTTTACGAGCGCGTCCAGCGCGAGGGGGTGCTGTTCATCCGGGGGCGGGGCGCTGAGGTGCTTTTGCAAGGCGACCAACTTGTGGTAAAAGCTGAAGAAACCGGCCTGGGGCGCCCCATTACCCTGCCCGTCGACCTGGTCATTTTAAGCACGGGCATGATAGCGCGGAAAAACAGCGCCGAAATGGCCAACATCTTCCACATCACTCGAGACGCGCACGGCTTCTTCATGGAAGCCCACCCCAAGCTGAAGCCCTTCCACACCAATACGGACGGCATTTTCCTCGCCGGCACGTGCCAGGCGCCGCGGGACATCCCGGACACGGTAGCGCACGCCAGCGCGGCCGCCGCCGAGGTGCTTTCGCTGCTGGCGCGGGGTAAGGTTGCCATCGAGCCACTGACCGCCCAGATAAACCCGGACCGCTGTTCCGCCTGCCGGGTTTGTATCGCCCTCTGCCCCTACCAGGCCATCAGCCTGGACGGCAAGGAGGACAAGCCCGTGGCGGAGGTCAACGAGGTGCTCTGCAAAGGTTGCGGGGTCTGCGTGGCGGCCTGCCCGGCCGGCGCCATCACCACCAAGCACTTCACGGACCAGCAAATCCTTGCCCAGATTGAGGGTGTATTAGCCAGATAATCAGGAGGAATGAGATATGTCTGTCCAGTTTGAGCCGAGGATTGTCGGGTTTTTATGCAACTGGTGCTCCTACAGCGGCGCCGACCTCGCCGGGACTTCCCGTATAAAATATCCACCCAATATCGATATCATACGTGTCATGTGCAGCGGCCGGGTCGACCCGCAGTTCGTCATCAAGGCTTTCCAGAAAGGCGCCGACGGCGTACTCATCTGCGGCTGCCATCCCGGCGACTGCCATTACGCCGAAGGCAACTATAAAGCGGGGCGGCGCATACCGCTGTTAAAGAAAATGCTCGCCCAGCTGGGCATCGAAGACGAACGGCTGCGCCTGGAATGGGTATCGGCCTCGGAGGGGGAGCGTTTTGCGTCGGTCGTCAATGACATGGTCGAGCAGGTAAGACGGCTAGGGCCTTACAACGGCAACGGAGGTAAAAATGGCTAAACCAAAGCTGGCGTTATACTGGGCGGCAAGCTGCGGCGGGTGCGACGTGGCAGTGCTGGACACGAATGAAAAGATACTGGACATCGCCAATCTCTGCGATATCGTGTTCTGGCCGATAGCCGTCGATTTCAAGTACCATCACGTCGAGGCGATGCAGGACGGCGAGATAGACCTGTGCCTTTTCAACGGGGCTATCAGGAACTCGGAGCAGGAGAAAATCGCCAGGTTACTGCGGCAGAAATCGAAAGTCATGATAGCTTTCGGCTCCTGCGCCTGCTTCGGCGGGATACCGGGACTGGCCAATCTCACCAATAAAGCCGAGATTTTTCAACGGGTTTACGTCGAAACTCCGTCCATGGAGAAAGACAACAAGACCTTCCCCCAGACCCTGACCAAAGTCAAAGAGGGCGAGCTTGAACTTCCTGAATTTTACGATACCGTAATCACCCTGGATAATTTAGTCAAGGTAGAGTACTTCGTCCCCGGCTGCCCGCCGCCGGTGGAACTCATTAACAAACTGGTCGAGCTTTACGCCACGGGCAAACTGCCGCCGGTCGGGTCAACCCTCGCTTCTGAAAAGACCTGCTGTGACGAGTGCGACCGCGTTAAAGAGGAAAAGAAAGTCACCAAGCTTTACCGTCCCCATGAAATTATCCCCGATGAGAAAAAATGCCTGCTGGAGCAGGGCATCATCTGCTGCGGTCCCGCCACACGCGGTGGCTGCGGGATGAGGTGCATCAAAGCCAACATGCCCTGCCGGGGCTGCTTCGGGCCGCCGGCGGGCGTGACCGACCAGGGGGCCAAGATGCTCAGCGCCATCGCCTCTATCTTCCAGGGTAATGATGTTGAAAGCGTAAATCGTTTAGTAGATGAAATGCTGGATCCGGTCGGCACTTTCTATCGCTTCGGGCTGCCGGATTCCCTGCTCAAGCGCAAACATATGCCGCAGTCAAAACAGGAGGTAAAAAAGTGAAAAAAGTAACTATCGACCCCATCACCAGGCTGGAGGGACACGGCAAGATAGAGATATTCCTCAACGATGAAGGCAATGTAGATAACGCTTACCTTCAGATACCAGAGCTGCGCGGCTTCGAGAAGTTCTGCGAGGGCAGACCCGTCGAGGAGCTGCCGCGCATCGTGCCGCGTATCTGCGGCGTCTGACCAGGCGCCCACCACATGGCCTCGTGTAAGGCCACGGACGCTGTCTACCACGTTGACCCACCCCCGGCCGCTAAAAAGCTGCGGGAGCTGTTCTACTGCGCCCACATGATTCACTCCCACATCGCCCACTTCTACGCCCTGGCCGCCCCGGACTTTGTACTCGGACCTACGAGCGACCCCGCCCAGAGGAATATCC
>CAYXOZ010000053.1:1863-9403 GCA_964467135.1 uncultured Dehalococcoidaceae bacterium | reverse complement strand
GGTCTACGCTGCTGCGCCGCGCCTGAGTGTCAGGGCCGCCAGTACCAGCAGACCCGCCGCGTAGGCCGCCAGCACGCCGATATCTTTGCCGATATCTAATAGCCCCTCCCCCTCGAGCATCAGCGCCCTGATTCCCTCAACCCCGTAGTTCAAAGGTAAAAATTTCGCTATCCACTGGAGGTATCCCGGCATCTGACTGACCGGCCAGAGCACTCCGCAGAGGAATATCTGGGGCAGGACAATCAGCGGGATGAACTGCATAATCTGGAACTCGTTCCGCGCGAATATCGAAAAGAACGTCCCCAGGCACACCGCCCCGATGCCGATGAGCACCTGGAAAATAAGGATTTGCCACAGCTCTCCCCGGAAGCTGACATCCAACACGTAGACCATATAGAAAAAGATGATGAGCGTCTGCATCAACGCGAACAGCAGGAAGCCGAGCAGATACCCTGCCACCACGTCCATACGCGATATCGGCGAGGCCATCAGCCTTTCCATCGTTCCCTGCGAGCGCTCCCGGAGGACGCTGATGCCGGTGATGATAAACCCGAAGAAGAGTATCAACGTCGCCAGCATGGCCGGGGCAATGTAGTCCAGCATGCGCTTATCCGGTATGCTGACCCCCACGATACTGGCGATAACCAGCGGCACGACCACCAGGAGCACTATGGTGCGGCGGTCGCGGATGACCTGGAGCATTACCCGGCGGGCAACGGTCAGCGCATTACTGGACATCTTGCTTCACCTCGTCCCGCCGGATGAAGTGGAGAAAGGCGTCTTCCAGCGAGCTTTCCGGGCGTCCGGTGGCCGCCCGTAGTTCCGCCGGCGTTCCCTCGGCGACGACCCTCCCCAGTCGCAGGAAAGCGAGCTTCTGGCAGTGGGCGGCGTCATCGAACGTATGGCTGGATATTACCAGCGTGGCGCCTTCCCGCGTCAAGCCCTCGAAGTATTCCCAGAAATGCACCCTGAGCTCGGGGTCGAGTCCTACTGTCGGCTCGTCGAGGAAAATCAACCGGGGCCGATGGACGATGGCACAGCCGAGGCTGACGCGCTGTTTCATGCCCCCGCTGAGTTTCATGATCTGCGTCTTGCGCTTCGGCCACAGGTCGACCAGCTTAACGACCTCCGCTACTCTCGGCGCCCTTTCCCGGCTATCTTTGAGTCCGTAGATCTGACCGAAGAAGTCGATGTTCTGTTCCACAGAAAGCTCGGAATACAGCGCCGGGAGCTGTGGCATGTAGCCCCTGAGCCTGGCGTTGGCCGGTGAGGGTGCTTTACCCAGACACCTAATGCTGCCGGCCGCCGGCTTAAGCAAGCCCACCAGCAGGCGGATGAGCGTCGTCTTGCCGGCGCCGTTGGGCCCGAGCAGGCCGTAGCTCGTACCCGCTTCTATTTCCAGGCTCATGTCGTCGATGACTTTGAGGCCCCCGTAGTAAAACGCCAGGCGGCTGACGGTTATCGCCGCGTTGTTCATAAGCAACTATCTTTCAAAGATTTTTGTTTACTATTGTCAAGTAAACTGTGTGACACGCGATTTGTCAAGTCGGTCACACCTATTGACAGCTATTATCCCGCTATAATATAATTATTTCAATTTTCCCAGGGAGTTGTCATTAAGTCGATGTTTATTTTAAACCGGGGTACTGATATCCTCAGCCGCGCTGCTACCGTTAAAGGAAGGATGCGGCCGACCCGGTGTATCTCTGATTTGTTCGGGACATGAACCCAGTCTTTGAGTCAGGAAGTGCGCCGGGCCCGGGAGCAAAAAACTTCCGGGCTCATTATTTTTGTTGGACATTAAGCCTGTACTGTTCCAGAAAGAGAAATAATAAATGAATATCCCCCACCGCCGACATGCGGTCAGAAAAAGCCTGAGACTGAGTGTCCTGGACGGGGCCGCCTACGCCGCCATGCTCGGCCTCATTCAGAACTATATCACGCCGCTGGCGCTTGCCCTTAAGGCCACCACCGCGCAGGTCGGTCTGCTTTCGAGCATTCCCAACCTGATCGTGGCGGTTTCCCAGCTGGCAGCGCCGGACCTTTCGGAACGGGCGGGCAGCCGCAAGGGTTTTATACTGCCCATGGTGTTCCTGCACGCCATGATGTATATCCCCATACTGCTCATCCCGTTTATCATCCAAAGCTCACAGGTATGGTGGCTGATAGCGTTCGTCACCGTAAGCGCCGTTCTGGGCGCTATCTCCAACCCGGCCTGGGGTAGCCTGATGGCGGACCTGGTGCCCATTCGCCTCAGGGGCAGGTATTTCAGCTCCCGGGGCAGGATCGCCGGAACGATTACCCTCGTCTTTTCCTTCATCGCCGGCGGTATACTGCAGTTTCTCACGAATACCCCATTCATAGGTTTCGCGATACTTTTCGGCGGGGCGACTGCATTCCGCCTGCTTTCCTTCTACTTTCTCTCTCAGATGTACGAGCCTGAATTAGCGGAAAACGGCGGCGATGAGCCAAGTCTGATGCACATGATGAGACACGTGGGCTCTTCCAACTTGGGTAAGTTCACCGTCTACATCGCACTTATTTGCTTTGCCGCTAATATCGCCAGCCCTTTCTTTTCCGTCTACATGTTGCGCGACCTTGGCTTCAACTACGTCACCTATACGGTGATAATCTCCAGCGCGTCTATTTCCAGCCTAGTCTTTTTGACCTTCTGGGGACGCCGCGCCGACCTTGCCGGCAATATAAAGGTCATCAGGGTGACTTCCTGCCTGATACCCATAGTCCCGCTGCTCTGGCTGGCTAGTAGAAACGTTTACTACCTGATTTTCGCGGAGGTTGTAAGCGGATTCGCATGGTCCGGCTTCAACCTTGCCGCGGTGAACTTTGTTTACGATGCCTCGGAAGACCAGAACCGTACCAAGCATATCGCGGTGTTCAACACCATCACAAGCCTAGCTATTTGTGCCGGGGCTTTAATCGGCGGGTATCTAGCGCCCCACCTACCTTTTCTGTTGGGCTACCAGCTACGATCCCTGTTCACGATATCGGGAGTTCTGCGGGGACTAGTAGTTATTCTTTTACTCCGCCAGATAATCGAGGTACGCCATGTGCCGGAGATATCCCTCCCACGATTTTTCCTGGGGCGTTCCTTCCCCACGTCAACACCGGTGGAACCGGTCCAGCCCGATGACGATAATAGCCGCAGCGAATAACGATATGTTATAATTTGGCGATGTCTGCCGTTGAAGTCCGTCACGTAACCAAATCCTATGCGGATAAAGCCGCCGTCGATGACCTCTCCTTTTCGGTAAACCAAGGCGAAATATTTGGTCTCATTGGCCCTAATGGCGCCGGCAAGACGACTATGATCAGGATGATGATGGATATCATAAAGCCAGACTCCGGCGAGGTGAAAGTCTTCGGCGAGAGACTCACGGACACGACCAAGGATAAGCTGGGTTACCTCCCCGAGGAGAGGGGACTCTACAAGAAGCTACGTGTTATCGATGCCATTATCTACCTTGCCTCGCTGAAGGGCATGAACCGCGCTGATATCTTGACAAAGGCAGAACAACTGCTCGAGCGAACCGAAATGCTGCCGCACCGCGCCAAAAAAATCGAAGAGCTAAGCAAGGGCATGGCGCAAATTATCCAGTTTATCGTTACCATTATCCATGACCCCCAGCTGGTTATCCTGGATGAGCCCTGGATGGGACTGGACCCTGTCAACACTGAGCTGTTAAAAAACAACATCTTCGACCTCCGCGACCAGGGTAAAGCCGTTGTCCTGAGCACACACCAGATGAACCAGGTCGAGGCGCTGTGCGACCGCATTTTGATGGTCAACCAGGGCCACGCGGTTCTCTATGGAAATTTAAAGGAAATTAAGTCGCGGTATCGTGCCAATGCCGTTCTGCTGGACTTTCGTGGTGAGCTAGGTGACATGCCGGGGGTCATTGAAAAACACGAGCATCGCGATTATATCGAGCTAACGCTAGACAGTAAGACGACCCCACAGCAACTTCTCGAAACACTGGTCCGTCGCGGTATCATCGTTAACCGATTTGAAATCGCGACACCTCCGCTGAACGAGATATTCCTGGAGGTAGTGGGTAAAGCCCGTGAATAAAACGCTTTTGATTTTCCGTCACGAGTTCATCCATACCATCAGGAGGGTTGGGTTTATCATCATGACCCTTATCGTGCCGGTCCTGGCTCTCCTGGGCATAGGCATTTTCCAAATCGTTTCGGACATTTTACAGCCGGCCGCATTAGAAACGGTCAAGGTCGGCTATGTCGATAGTCTGGGGGGATTCGAGCGGTATACCGACCAAGGGAAAATACAGTTCAACCGCTACGACACTCAGGAACTTGCCACCAGAGCACTTATTGATAAATCAGTATCGGAATATATCATGATTTCATCTAACTATCTTTCGACCGGCACGATTAATCGCTACACACTAGAAAAACAACTGGACACACCTCCAGAAACAGCCGTTGCCATTAAAAACTTCCTGACGAGCAATTTGCTTTCCGGTAAAGTGCCGGAAAATATTACCATTTTGATTGAATCCCCGGTTAAAATAGCGGTCACCCGGCTTTCAGAGACAGGCGAGGTGGCTACCGAGCAGGGCGGCTATGCCAACCTGATTATTCCCGCTATTTTTGCTTTGCTCCTGGCCTTATCCCTTTCTTTCAGTTCCGCCTACCTGCTCCAGGGACTAGGCGAAGAAAAGGAGAGCCGCCTTATCGAGGTGCTGCTTTCTTCCGTTTCCACCCGACAGCTGCTGACCGGTAAAGTGCTGGGACTCGGGGCCGCCGGGCTTATCCAGGTGGCGGTCTGGCTCGCCTCCGCCCCCCTCCTCCTGAATCTGGCGTCCTCTACTTTCGGAGGCTTTTTCAGTAACGTCCAGCTACCGGCCAATTTTATCATTCTAGGCATTGTCTATTTCATCCTGGGTTATCTGCTCTTCGCGGTGATTTCTGCCGGCATCGGCGCCGTCGCCCCCAATGCCCGGGAAGGCCAGCAGCTTGCGACTATCTTCACTCTCCTCGCTATCGCCCCACTCTGGTTCTCGTCGCCGCTGATACTCTTCCCCAAGAGCCCGATCTGGATTGCCCTAACCATTTTCCCCCTCACCGCCCCGGTAGAGGTGATGTTGCGCCTCGGCGTCAGCGGGGTGCCAGCCTGGGAGCTAACAGTCAGCATGATGGTAATGGCACTCACCATTTTCGGGGGACTGCTGCTGGCGGTCAGGGTCCTGCGGGCTTACTTGCTGATGTACGGTAAAAGGCCGGCCCTGGGGGAGATAATCCGTAACCTCAGGAATGCCTGATCATTTATCTTTTGTACTCACTGCCAAGTCCGACGCTAAAATGAAAAATAGGCCTCACGACGTTACGCGTATAGAGAGGGCAGTGAGTCATTCCCGCCGGAATATAAGCCAGAAAGCTCCTCGTCATGATATGTTTTTCGCCTTCGAGCCATAGCTCCACCTCACCACCGAGGTCGCGCGGATTGTTAAAGTCTGTACCGAAAAAAGCAACTACTTCTTTAAAATCATGGGCGTGGGCCAGCGCGGCGGGTTCTTCTGAACCGGTGGCCGGCCATATCCAGACACATTCTGCGTAGAAAGCCCCGGAAACGACTTCCCCGTCCAGCCACATGACGTGTGTCGGCGGGACGCGTTTGCCGGCGGGTATTTTATCGAGTCCGAGCGGCTCACCGGGAAATATCTTATCCGGCCGCACATCGGTGACGATATATTTGCTGGTTTTCATTTTCACCAAGGCTCGATTACCCCCATTTTCCCTAGCTATTTACCCTATGATAAGGCCTAGACATTACTGAGTCAAAAAGCGCCCCTGAGATTCGTCTCTATTTGATTTTCATACGTCCCTGTTATATGATTGATTAGTCAGTGTATTTCCCGCCGGAATGTTGCCACCTGCCTTTTATTCAACGCCACTAATAAGAAAAAACTAGCGCACGCGTATGGCCGATACTACCCAACCTTCACGTAAAGCGTCTCTCACGCACCGGGACTGGACCCAGGGCCCGGTCGTCAATAATCTCTTGCAGCTCTCCTGGCCGATGATAGTCATGGAAAGCCTCTTCGTCGTCAGCCAGGTGGTGGACATGATATGGATAGGACGCCTCGGTCCCTCGTCAATTGCCGGGGTGGGTATTGCCAATATCGTTATCATGCTGGTGATATCGATGGACTTCGGCCTCATCGTGGGCGTGCGGGCGATGGTCGCCCGTTTCGTCGGCGCCGGCGATATGAAAACAGCCAATCATGTGGCGGCGCAGGCGCTCGTCCTCAGCGCGAGCTGGGGCGCGGTCATGATGACGGTGGGCATCCTCTTCGCCGAGCCCATCATGCGCATATTCGGCCTGGAGGAAATCGTTATCACCGAGGGCATGGCCTACATGCGCGTGATGTTCGCCGGATGGGTAGCGATGGACCTGCTGGTCATGGCCCTGTATGTGATACAGTCCGCCGGCGACACTATTCGCCCGATGTTCATCGAGGCGTCGCTGCGGGTCATTCACGTGACCCTCTGCCCGTTCCTCGTGCTGGGCATCGGGGGATTCCCCAAGCTGGGGGTAAGCGGGGCCGCCCTGAGCAATGTAGTCTCCCAGGGGCTCGGCGCGGTCCTATGCCTCTGGCTCCTTTTCGGGGGCTACACCCGCATCCATCTCGCCAAAAAGGACTTCCGACCCGATTTCAATGTCATCTGGCGGATACTGAAAATCGGCATTCCCGCGCTGGTGATGAACGTCCAACGCTCCTTCGGCACCTTTATTTTAACCTATTTGATAGCGCCCTTCGGCACGCTGGCGGTAGCCGCCCACAGCCTCGCCTCGCGACTGGAAATGTTCGTGATGATGCCCGGGATGGCGCTGGGGATGGGCGCGGGGGTACTGGTAGGACAGAACCTGGGGGCTAATCAGCCAGCGCGGGCGGAAAAAAGCGCCTGGGTCGCCGTGGGCATTCTCCAGGCTGTCCTGATGGTCGCATCGGCGGCGGTCTTTATATGGGCGAGGAACATCATGGGCGTCTTTACCAGTGACGCCGCCCTGCTGGATATCAGCGCGGTCTTTATCCGGATAACGACAGCCACCTTTTTCACCATGTCCGTGGGGACGGTGCTGCAGAACTGCATCGCCTCCGCCGGGGACACCGTCCCCAATATGATTATCAGCGTCGCCATCATGTGGGCGGCGCAAATTCCGGTAGCTTTCCTGCTATCAAGATATACGTCTCTTGAGTACTACGGCATACGCTGGGCGATGGTCGTCAGCACAGTCGTCGGGACGATAGCGTACTTTATATACTTCCGCACGGGCAGATGGAAGCATAAAAAAGTATAAAATTCTCTAAAACCCGTAAAACTTAGACATCGCGTCCAGCGGCTCACGGCCCCGCCGATCTTGATTGACCGGGTCTTTGTCATCGGGATAACCTATCGCTATCCCCAGGGCGATGAGCTTGTCCTCCGGTATGCCAAGCTCCTTGCGGACGATATCCGGATAGACGACCGCCATTGCTTGGGCAATCGTCCCCAGCCC
>CAYXOZ010000053.1:0-1763 GCA_964467135.1 uncultured Dehalococcoidaceae bacterium | reverse complement strand
TGTTCGAGTTGGATAATTAATTATCGGCACTTTCCGGCCGTCAAGTCAAATTGTGAAGAGGTCGGTAGTTCGACTATAATATAACGAGCCTTGGACTGCCGGAGGTAGCCATGAAAATAGATATATATTCCCACATCATGACCCCCAAATACACGGCGCTTTATGCGAAGAAAAACGCCGCTATCAAGAAGCGTGTCGAGTTCCGCAGCAGAGCAGTTGTCGACCTGGACGTACGACTCCGCCTGATGGACCGCTACCCGGACGTTCTCCAAGTACTGACGATAGCCAACATACCACTGGAGACTTTTGCCAGCACCGCTGACGCGATAGAGCTGGCGAAAATTGCCAACGAGGAACTCGCGGAGCTGGTCGATAGATATCCGGATAAGTTCGTGGCGGGGGTCGCCTGCCTGCCGATGAACGATATCGACGAGGCCGTAAAAGAAGCCGAGCGAGCGATCACCAAGCTGGGCTTAAAGGGCATACAGATATACAGTCGCATCAACGGCGAGACCCTGGACAATCCCAAATTCAAACCGCTGTGGGAGAAAATGGCGAAGCTCGACCTCCCTATCTGGATTCACCCCGCTACCAATGATAAGCTGGACCAGGATATAGGGGTTTTCAGCTGGCCTTTCGAAACCTCTTCGGCGATGTACCGCCTGGTAATGTCTGGCGTCTTTAACAGCCACCCTGATTTAAAGTTTATCGTGCACCACTGCGGTGCGATGGTGCCCTACTTTAATAAGCGTATAAAGTGGGTGCTTTCGCTGGTGCCGGGTCTTTACCCGGATATCAAGCACCCGGAGGAACATTTCCGAAAGTTTTACACGGATACCGCGGTGTATGGGAACACGCCTTCGCTAATGTGCGGATATGACTTTTACGGGGCCGATCACATCCTCTACGGGACAGACTTTCCCCTAGGACCGAAGTTCGGGCTGACCGGCGAGACGGCGGAGTCCATCGAGCGTATGGCTATCCCCGAGGATGAAAAGGGAAAGATTTTCTTCAGGAACGCCGCGGAGCTATTAACGATAGCACACTAGAATTTGTCTACGAGCGCCTTATAGGTATCGGCGAGGGCCTGCGGGACAATACGAACATCGGCGAGGACGGGTACGTAGTTAGTGTCGCCCTGCCAGCGGGGGACAATATGACTGTGGAAATGGTCGTCGATACCGGCCCCGGCCACTTTGCCCAGATTCGCCCCGAAATTAAAGCCGCCCGGCTTGAATGCCTCTTTCAGGATGGCGATGCTCCGGCTGACGAGCTCGAAGTGCTCATTACGTTCGGCGATGGTGAGGTCTTCCGGGGTGGCGATATGCCGGTAAGGGGCGATGAGCAGGTGTCCGGGGTTGTAGGGATAGCTGTTGAGCATGATGAAGTTTAGCGCGCCGCGGTAGAGGATATAGTTCTCGGGGTCTTTATTTTCTTTGGGCTTATCGCAGAGGATGCAGCCCGCTGGTTTTTCCCCCTGAATGTACTGTATCCGCCACGGCGCCCAGATGTGTTTCATGGTCGATTCTCCTTGCGGTTTGCTGGTCTATTTTAAGCGCCAGCGGATAAGCGAGTCAAACGTTTGACGAGACAAATTCACGTGAAGGATTCGTTTTTTATTTTTTTATTTTTTTATTTTGAAGCTGATTCGTATTATTTTATAGCCGATATTCGTTTTTCGATTTATGTTAAATTCAGCTTCAGAATGTCTGTATTCGTTTTTTTATTTATGTTAAGTCCGGCCTGGTTTCCGAATCCTTTCC
>CAYXOZ010000052.1:0-9786 GCA_964467135.1 uncultured Dehalococcoidaceae bacterium | reverse complement strand
TGATACCCGTCAGGTTGAAGCTGCGCAACTTCATGTGCTACCGCGATAACGTCCCTCCGCTGGACTTTACCGGTATCCATCTCGCCTGCCTCGCCGGCGATAACGGCAACGGCAAAACAGCTATTATCGATGCCATGACCTGGGCGCTGTGGGGCAAAGCCCGCGCCAAAAGCGCCGACGACCTCATTCACACCACGCAGTCGGAGATGGAGGTCGAGTTCGATTTCTCGGTGAGGGGGCAGCTTTACCGCATCCTGCGTAAACGTTCCCGCCCGAAAAAACGGGCGGCGGCGGGGCAATCTTCACTGGAGCTACAGATAAGCGGCGGCAATGGTTTCCGCCCCGTCACCGGCAGTACTATCGACCAGACACAGCAAAAGATTATCGATATCCTGCACATGGACTACGAGACTTTTGTCAATAGCGCCTACCTGCGCCAGGGCCACGCCGACGAGTTCACCCGGCAGGACCCGGCCAAACGCAAGGAAGTGCTCGGCAATATCCTGGGGCTGGCCCTTTACGACGAACTCGAAGCTAAGGCCAAGGAGCTCACTAAGAAGCAGGAAGCGGACGTAACTCAACTGGAAAATAGCCTCGCGGAGATTACCGCCGAGCTTGTCCAGAAACCATTCTGCGAAGCGGAGCTGGCACAGGCGAGGGCGGCGCTCGCCGACAAAGAAAAGGTTGCTGGGGAAAAAGAGACCGTACTCAACGGATTACGCCAGAAAAAGGAGTCGCTGGAAAATAAAAAGCTGCAACACGAAGAACTCGAAAAGCGTATCGATACGGCCACCCGCGACCTCGAAAGTCGAGAGCGGGAGGTAGGGCAGAACCTTGCCAGGATTAAAGAGTATGAAAAAATAATCGACCGGCGCGCGGAAATAGAGTCCGGCTACGCCGGATATGTTAAAGCTAAAAAAGCCTGCGATGAGCTCGACCGCAAGTTCCGGCAGACGGTCGCCCTGGACAGACAGAAAAACCAGCTTGAAGCCCGGGTAGAAAAAGCCAGGAATGAGTTGACCACGGAACATACCGTCGTACGCCGGGATATCGGTAATATAGAAGCTAAAACGGCGAAACTGCCAGCGTTAAAAAACCAGCTAGGTGAGGCACAGGCGCGATTACGTCAGTTGGTCGATGCGGAGGCGGGGCTGAAGCAAAAAGACGAGTCCGTCCAGGAAGCGCTGCGGCGGGTCAGCGGACTGGAAGCGGAAAAGGCGCAACTCGGCCGGGAAATCGGGGAAGTGGCGGAAAAGCTTGCCCTCATCTCGTCGCATATAGCGTCACACACGGAAGCAAAGTGCCCGCTCTGCGAAAGCGAACTGACACGGGAAGGACTGCTGCTCATCGAGTCCAAGTATAAAAAAGAAAAGCAGGACAAGGCTGACCTTTTAAAAACAATCCAGGGTGACCTGGCACAAAAAAGGGCGGCGCTGGAAGGGCTGCAAAAAGAAAAAAAGCAGCTCGAGGCGGGGTTGAATCAGGAAAAGACTAAAGCGCAAAGCCAGGCGGGTATTATCTCGAAGGAAATCGGGGAAATCGAGGAGGAGGGGAAAAAGCTGGCCGGGCTACGGGAGAACCTGGAAAACATCGAGCGGCGACTTGCCCTGGGGGATTTCGCCGCTAACGAGCAGGCTGCCCTGGCGGCCCTGGAGACCGAAATAGCCGGCCTGGGCTATGACGCCGCCGGGCACGAGCAGGCGCGGCAGGAGCTTGGCCGGCTCGAGCCTTACGAGCGCGAAAAGCCTAAACTCGACGAAGCGATAAAACTCATCGAGCCGGAGAAGGAAGCGCTGGTTAAAGCCCGGAAAGAGGTAGAAGACAAACGCCAGAGCCTGGACCTGGATAAACAGAAAAAGGAGTCGCTAGCCGCCGAACTTCTCAATTTACCGCAAGCCCGGCAGGAACTGGCTACTGCCGAGGCGGAATACAAAGAACTCGTTAGCCAGCGCAGCCATGCCCAGGAAGTCGTCGGCAGTGTCCGCGCCAGGCTGGAGCGACTCTCCGGGCTGGAGATAAGGAAAAAAGAGAAGGAAGACCAGCTGGCGCAGGTATCCCGGGAGGGAAGTGTTTACCGGGAGCTGGCAAAAGCGTTCGGGAAAGCGGGCATCCAGACACTCATTATCGAAACGGCGCTGCCGGAGATTGAAACGGAAGCCAATCACCTGCTCTCCCGCATGACGGACAACCGCATGCATGTGAAATTCGAGACGCAGAAGGAGACGAAGAAGGGGACCGTCCTGGAGACGTTGAATATCGCCATCGCGGACGAGCTCGGCACCAGGAACTACGAGATGTTCAGCGGCGGCGAGGCTTTCCGCATCAACTTCGCGGTGCGTATCGCCTTATCGAGACTGTTGGCGAAACGCGCCGGGGCGCCGCTGCCGACCCTCATTATCGACGAGGGGTTCGGGACGCAGGACAGCGCCGGCATGGAAAAAGTTAAAGAGGCGATAATCTCCATCCAGGACGACTTCGAAAAGATACTGGTCATCACCCACATGGACGAGCTCAAGGACGCCTTCCCCACCCGCATCGACGTTACCAAGACGGCGGAAGGCTCGATGATAAGCGTGAACTAGGCAGCCCCCTTGGGAAGACGTTTCTCAATGATACGTATTTTTAAAGAAGAAATCAGCGGCATCGGGCAGTTCCTGAAAAGGAACGGTCGGGAGACCGTTATTCTCGCCTCCGCCACTTTATTTCTCATACTGGACAAGTACCACCCCATCGGGAGCGAGTGGTCAAGCACCTTTATCTATTACGGCGTCTTCCCCATGCTGGTAATACTGGTATTCCTGCGTAAAAATCCCCTCGACTTCGGTCTCGGGGCGGGGAGCCCCCGGATATGGGGCTTTTATACCGTCGTCATCTGCCTGGTGGCGGCAGTGATTCTTTACCTGTCTTCCTTTAATACTTCGCTTCAGAGCTATTACCTGGATGACAAGTTCAACTTCTTCATTTATTTCCTGCAACAGTGCATGATTTTATCCGCTTCGGAGTTTTTATACCGCGGCTTTCTTCTCTTCGGGTTGAAAGATAAGTTCCAGGAAGGCAGCATTTTACTGCAAATGGTGCCCTTTGCGCTGCTGCATCTGAGCAAACCGGAACTGGAAACGATAAGCACTATTATCACGGGGATACTATTTGGATATGTAGCCTACCGGGGGAAGTCCTTCTGGCCGGCCTTTATCATCCACCTGTTTATCAACGTCTTTTTCGTCGGCCTGATTAATTTGAGATACTAGGGATGAATTAACCTCACCCCCTTTGTCCCCCTCTCCTGCGAGGAGAGGGGGAAGAAAAAAAGAGGGGCTAGCGCCCCTCTTAGACACCCTGAACCGTTAATATCACCTCTCCAGTAATATGTCCCTCAATACTTTGAGGTTTTGGACGTCTTCCCGGTTATACTCGCAGAGCTTATTCAATGCTTCTAAATCGAAGCTGTCGACGTATTTCCACCAGAGCCGCACCGCTTCCCAGCCGTTCATGTCGGGGAGCTTGCGCGGCACGCCGAGCTGGCGCTCCACGCCCTTAAGCCCGCCATAGAGATTTTTCCGCCAGCAATCGAACATGAGGTCGTGGTGGGGGAACATCTCCGCCAGGTCGATGCCCAGTCGGGCGTGAATGAATGGTAAATCGAAGCGACTGCCGTTATAGGTATAAAGGACATCCACATCTTTTAGCGCGGCGAGGATATCGGCGGCGGTCACGTCCTGCCCCACCAGCTGGACGAAATCGACCTCCTCCCCGCGGCAGATGTGAATGCCGATGACGGTAATTTCGCAGCCGTCAGGGGTAAGGCCGGTGGTCTCTATGTCGAGATAAGCTTCAACGCTGGGCATCGGCGGCTCGCTTAAGGCGGACACTTGGCGCATATCGACCGGAATAGCGTCGTGCTCAGGTAGCGGTCGCCGCGGTCGGGCAGAATGACCACGATAGTCCCCTTTTTCATCTTCTTAGCTACCTGTAAAGCCCCCGCCACCGCCGCCCCGCTGGACATGCCTGTAAAAAGCCCTTCCCTCACCGCCAGGAGCCGGGTTGTCTCGAAGGCGTCGCCATCTTCGATAGTGACTTTTTCGTGGAAGGCATTAGTGTCGTAGATGCCGGGGACAACGCTCTCCTGCATGTTTTTCAGGCCCTGGATGGTATGACCTACGGTGGGCTCCACGCCGACTATTTTAATGCCCGGCACTTTTTCTTTAAGGAAATTTCCGGTGCCGATAAGAGTGCCTGTCGTGCCCATGCTCGCCACGAAGACGTCAATCCTGCCTTTCGTCTGCGCGTAAATCTCCGGTCCGGTGGTCTCGTAGTGGGAGAGGATGTTGTTCGGGTTATCAAACTGGTTGGGCATGTAATATCGTCCCGGCTCGTCCTTTAAAGCCTGGTGCGCCCGCCGGATAGCGCCGTCGACGGCCTCTTTAGCTGGTGTCAGCACAACCTCCGCCCCGAAAGCCTGGAGAATCAGCTGCCTCTCGACGCTGACGCACTCCGGCATGAAAAGCTTGACTTTATAGCCTTTGGCCGCCCCTATCATGGCGATGGCGATGCCCGTGTTCCCGGAGGTCGGCTCGATAATCGTTTTGTCCTTCGTAAGCTCGCCGGACTCTTCCGCCATTTTAATCATGTAATATGCCGGGCGGTCCTTCACCGACCCGCCGGGGTTATTGCCTTCCAGCTTGCCGAAGATTTTCACGTCGTCGCTGCCGTTCAGGTGCACGAGCTGCACCAGCGGTGTATGGCCAATTGCGCCCAGGACGTTTTTATTATTGTTTTTCATTTAATTCTCTTTTTTAATCATTGATACCGGGCACGGGAAAGCGACGGGACATCTGCGCCACTTCCTGCCGGATTTTTTCCAACGACTTCGAGTCATCCGGACGGGAAATCACCCTGGCGATAAACGCGGCGATAGCCTTCATTTCCTCTTTACCGAAGCCGCGCGTCGTGACCGCCGGTGTCCCCAGACGGATGCCGCTGCACACAAGCGGGGGACGGGCATCGTAGGGGATCGCATTGCGGTTGACGATGATACCCGCCTGCCCGAGGGACTCCTCCGCCTGAAGTCCGGTCACGCCTTTCTCCGAAAGGTCGACGAGCATCAGGTGGTTGTCCGTGCCGCCGGATACAAGTTTCAGTCCCAGCTTTTGCAGCTCTGCGGCCAGGGACTGGGCGTTGTCCAGGATAGCCTTCTGATAAGCGAAAAACCCGGGCTGTGCGGCTTCATAAAGGGCGACCGCCTTGGCAGCGACGGCATGCATGAGGGGCTTGCCCTGCGTCTCCGGGAAGACGGCAGCGTCGATGGCCTTGGCGTATTCGGCGCGGCAGAGTATCAGGCCGCCGCTGGGTCCCCGCAGGGTCTTGTGCGTCGTGGTGGTGACGACATCGGCGTAGGGGACGGGGGTGGGGTGCAGGCCCACCGCTACCAGTCCGGCGATGTGGGCGATGTCCACCATCAGCTTTGCCCCGACGGAGTCGGCGATGCGCCGGAAACGCTCGAAATCGATAATTCTGGGATAAGCGGTGTACCCCGACACGATAAGCTTGGGCTTATGCTCTTTCGCCAATCTCTCCACCTCGGGGAAGTCGATACGCCCAGTCTCTCGGTGAACGTGATAAGGGACAAATTTATACGAACGGCCGGAAAAGGTAATGGGCGAGCCGTGGGTAAGGTGGCCGCCGTGGGCGAGGTCCATGGCCATGACGGTATCGCCGTATTCGAGGAGAGCGAAGTAGGCCGCCATGTTCGCCTGCGACCCGCTATGGGGCTGGACATTGGCGTGCTCGGCTTTAAAGAGCTCTCTGGCGCGCTTGATGGCCAGCTCTTCGATTTCATCCATGTTCTCGCAGCCGCCGTAGTAACGCCGGCCCGGATAACCCTCGGCGTATTTATAGGTGAGGAACGAGCCCTGCGCTTCGAGGACGGCGCGGCTGGTATAATTCTCCGAGGCAATCAGGTTGACAATCTCTTTCTGACGTACCGCTTCGCACTCGATAGCTTTACTGATTTCGGGGTCGGTCTGGCTCAGGAAACTCATAAAAAAGCTCCTCGCGGGAATATCAAATACCGTAAATAGTCTACACTGGTGCCATAAGAGTGTCAATTTCAGCGGGTGTCATTTCCCTATTTAGTCCGTTCCAGCACCAGCAGGCTATAGCCCCGCCGCCGCTCCCTTTTTACGAGGCGAATGCGTGTGTCCGAATTGACATAATCGACTAACCGGGTAATCGCCGTTGAGCCACCCGATATCACTATCAAACCGCCGGGAGAAATTGCGTCCGCCGCTTGCTGGAACGTGAGCAGGTTAGCTTCTCTATTTTCTTCTCTCAGGACGCCGGCAAAAAGGTCGATTTTTCCTTCACTTTTTAAATCAAGCCCGACCTGGTGAAAGACCTGTATTATTGCGTCGGCGCACCCATTAATAATGAGGTTGAGTCGAGAGTATCTGAGGGCGAGCAGGTCGCGGTCGACGAGTACGATATTTTCCGGCTGGATAATTTTCCATAATACTATCGCTATATGCCCCTGTCCCGGGTTAAACACTGCAGCACGTTTGATATGTGATTTCCCTTTACCTTTTAATGCTTCGGCCAGCATTTCACTACCGTAGCTGAGGGAGTCGAACTCCGGTAGTCCGTAAGCGGTCTGTACTTTATATTCCAGGTCCGTAAGATTCATTGTCAGACTCTGCCGGTTATACACGCCCCGCGCCAGGGCGGTGCGGTCGGGCTTTGGTGGGGATTCCCCGCTGAATCTGAAGTGAAAAATCGCGTGCCCCGACCTGCCTTGCCTGAGTACGATTTCACATCCGGATGTATCTTGGAGTATTTTCGCTACTGTTGGTTCAAGCGCCGCTACTATCACTATCGCCGCTGTGCCGCCGGGCTTTAAATAATATCGCGCCTCCTGTAAAAGATACGTGATTACAGATTCCCCGGCTTTACCGGGTATGTTCGCCGTGATGAGGTCGAAGTCATCCCGCTTGGCGTCGTCATAGCCGAGGCTGCCGTAAATCTCTACCCCTTGCAGTCGATTCAGTTCCGCATTCTGTCGGGAATATGCCACGGCCAGCGCGTCCCGGTCCGTCATGTGCACAATGCTTTCCGGGTATATCTTTTTAAGCATCAGGCCGATGGGCCCGTAGCCGCAGCCGAGGTCGAGGATTTTCTCCGGTTGATAGCCGCTTTCAATGATGCTGCGCAGCAAAAATCGGGTGCCGGTATCTATATCATGGCTGCTGAAAAGCTCCTGCGAGGTGCGGAACTGCAGGCTTTCTTTCCCGACGCGGAAGGTCACTGTCTTGTGAAAATAGACGTCTTCATCCATCGGAGGTTTATACCGGAAGAGGAATTAGTTTACTTTAGCTTTTGCAGGAACCTCTGCGCCGCTATGCCGGCAATCGCGCCGTCTCCCACCGCCGCGCTCACCTGCCGGGGGGAACCGCTGCGGATATCCCCTGCGGCAAAGACCCCGGGGACTTCCGTCTCCATCCACTGGTTTACTTTCACCTGCTTCTGCTCATCGAGGGGAACGACGCCCTGCAAATAACCCGTGTTGGGGTCGAGGCCGATGTGCACCAGGACGCCGTCTACCAGGATTGTCTCTTTTTTCCCATTTTCCGTGACGATTTCGATGCCCGTCACCTGCTCATCACCCGCGATGGCGGTGACTTTGACGCCGCAGCGGATTTCTATCTTCGGGTTTTCGCGGGCCCTGTCCTGTAATATCGCCGTGGCGGTAAGTGCCGGCATCGCTTCGATAACGATTACTTTAGACGCGATGTTCGTCATGTAAAGCGCCTCGGTAATACCGGCGTCGCCGCCGCCGCAGACCGCCAGCGCGCGGTCGACGAACTGCCCGCCGTCGCAGAAACCGCAGTAAATGACGCCGTTGCCCAGGAACCTTTCCTCCCCCGGTACGCCCAGTTTTTTGTGGGTAGAACCCCCGGCGATAATTACTGCCGACGTTGTATAGTTGTTGCCGTCCGTGCCGGTGACGATTTTCCTTTCCCTGGAGGCCTGCACAGTCAGGACTTCGGCGCGCTCTATTTTGAGTCCGTATTTTACCGCCTGTTTTTTCATCTCCATGGCGAGTTCCGAGCCTATTACTCCATCCGGAAAGCCCGGGTAGTTTTCGATTGTTTCCACGTTCATAATGTACCCGCCGACACTTCCCTTTTCCAGCAGGAGCGTACGCCGGTTGCCCCGGCACAGGTAAAGACCGGCGGTCAGTCCTGCCGGCCCCCCGCCGATAATGATGGCATCCCAATCAGGCATAGGTTGTTTATTTCCCCGCTTTCGTCAGAGTCCCCCCGGTTATTTTCTTGGTCAGAATCCCAGTGTAGCTGTAAGGGGGTATCCGAAGGTAGTCGAAGGAGAAAGCGCAGCCGGGCGCCCCGCCCGCCACGAAGAAATAAAGGTCGTCCGGCTCTATCATCACCGGCACCATGCCTCCGGTCTTTAGAGCTTCCTCGAAAACCGGCCGGCGCTCTGCGGGAACGACGCCGAGCTCGATAGCTTTCCTTATGCTTTCTATTTCCATTTTGTTGAGTTCTTCGTAGGGTACCGAAGTGCGCCGGTAGATTTCCTCCTGAAGACTCTTCTGGTTAAAGCCCATTTTCTTGAGTTCGGCGGCAAGCTCCGGGAAGAGAATGATATAGTGCCTGTTGGCCCCTTCGCCGGAGCCGGGTACCAGTCCTACGCCTTTTGTGCCCCAACCGGAGCTGAGAGCTGCCCCTGTCTCCGGCGGAAAATAGCTGCGCCGGTCTCTCATCTTGATGTCGTTGACCATCCGGTCGAGTATCTCCAGCGCCGTCCACGTCCCGATCATCCCGCCGTACATGTGCTGGAGCGGTCCCGTGCCGTAGATCGCGGCCACGGTCACGCAGCTGTCTTCGACTTTGAACCCGCGGCTTGCGTGGAAGGGCGGCCAGGGGCTGAGCGCGGCGTTTTCGCAGAAGGTAAAAAAAGTATGGCCCGGCGTGCGCCCGATGAGGGCCATATCGTTCTTGGCCGGCCAGGTCCGGCCGATATTCAATGTAGCCAGGCGCACCGCCCGCCCGATGGTGTTGTTGGCGCGCCAGCCGTGGCCCAGGAAGCCGATGCCCGCCTCCATCCCGATTTCTTTGGCGATGGGTCCGCTGACGATGATGAGCAGGTTGAAAGAACCCGCCGAAGCCAGCACGTGCAGGTCGTCGAACTTTTCATCGGCCAGAACTTCCATCGCGGCGATAACAACGGGCAGGTACTCCGGTTTGGCTCCCGCCATCACGGCATTGATGGCTATTTTTTCGATGGTGGCGACCCCCTGCTTGGGGTTGATATTGCCGATTATCTCCGCCGGCGCGCGCTTCGTGCCGGTGAGCATCCATTTGACGCGTTCCGGGGTGGGGGGCACAAGGGGCAGGCCGTCACCCCATCTTTTATCGAGGTAGGTCTGGTTGAACTCTTCGGTTACTTCCGGGTAGGCATCTCCGCTGAAGGTAATTTGAGGCGGCCCGTCTTCGTCGCCTTTGTCCTGCGGCAATTTTTTCTCTTCTGCGGTCAGCGGTACGGTCAGGGCGTCGACAATATCATCGAAGACGGCTTCCACCAGCGGCCGGATGGTCTCGACCTTGCCCCTAAGTTTATAGAAGTCCGCTGAGCTTATCCTGACACGGCGTACCGCGGGCATGCCGTTATCGGAAGATGCCGATTTCGCGTCGTCGTCGAAGGTGGTGCAGTTAATGAATACCCCGGGTTTGCCCATTTTCTCCAGCTTTACCGTGCCGGCCACGCCGACAAATG
>CAYXOZ010000051.1:1437-9943 GCA_964467135.1 uncultured Dehalococcoidaceae bacterium | reverse complement strand
AGCAGCAGCGCAGCAAGGAGGCCATCGACCTGGCGATGCAGGCGCGCTGGCAGGAAGCGGTCGACGTCAATAAAGAAATCGTCACCAGCTTTCCGGAGGACGTCGACGCCTATAATCGACTCGGCCGGGCTTACCTGGAGCTGGGCAATTTTCCGCAATCCAGAGAAGCCTACGGGCAGTCGGTGAAGCTGGACCCCTACAACGCCATCGCCAGCCGCAACCTGCGCCGGCTCAACGACCTCAAGGGGTCGAAAAAGATCGAAGTCGAGACGGACAAGGTCGAACCGCAGCAGTTCATCGAGGAAATCGGCAAAGCCGGGGTAGTGACCCTCGAGGCGCTAGCGCCGAAGGAAAAGCGCGCCCTGACGGTCGCCGGGGACAAGGCGGTCCTGAAAATAGAAGGCGCGCACCTGTTGGTGGAAAGCGGGCGGGGGGAATACCTCGGCAGACTCGAGCCGAAACACGCGCTACGGCTGGTCCGGCTGATGCAGGGCGGCAACAAGTATTCGGCGGTGGTCGTTAAATCCGCCGCGGACAGCATGACCGTGATGGTCCGGGAGACCTACCAGCACCCCGACCAGGCCGGCAAGCTTTCTTTCCCGCCGCGGGGCATGGAGGAATTCCGCCCCTACGTGGGTGACAAACTTTTAAAGCACGAACCGGAAGATGAGGAAGAAGATGAATCCGGTTATACAATCGTCGGCGGGGACGAAATCGAAGTCCTGCCCGAGGAACCCCAGGAAGCCGAAGATGACACAGGCGCCGAAGGCGAATAGGAGGTCAGTCCCTTTATGGTATCCGAAGTAAAACAACCATTGCCGGTCAATATCGAAGACCAGATGAAGAACTCCTACCTCGATTACGCGATGAGCGTCATCGTGTCCAGAGCGCTGCCGGACGCGCGGGACGGACTCAAGCCGGTGCACCGCCGCATATTATACTCCATGAACGACATGGGCCTGCGGCCCAGCGGGCCCACGCGCAAGTGCGCGCGTATCGTCGGCGACGTGCTGGGCAAATACCATCCGCACGGCGATTCATCCGTCTATGACGCCCTGGTGCGCATGGCGCAAGACTTTTCCATGCGGTACCCGCTCGTGGACGGGCAGGGCAACTTCGGCAGCGTCGACGACGACCCACCCGCCGCCATGCGCTACACGGAAGCCCGCCTGGCGAGAATCGCCGAAGAGATGCTCGTCGATATCGAAAAAGAGACCGTCGATTTCATGCCGAACTTCGACGACAGTCTCCAGGAGCCGACGGTGCTGCCCGCCAGACTGCCCAACCTGCTGGTCAACGGGAGCTCCGGCATCGCCGTGGGCATGGCCACCAACATCCCGCCGCACAACCTCGGCGAGGTCTGCGACGCCATCGCTTACCTCATCGATAACCCCCAGGCGACCATCGAAGACCTGAGCCGATATATCAAGGGACCGGATTTCCCCACCGCCGGCATCATCCAGGGGGTCGATGGCATCCGCAACGCCTATGCGACAGGCCACGGCAAGGTGGTGGTGCGCGCCAAGGCGCATATTACGAGTATCAGCGCCGGGGGGCGCCGCCAGATTATCGTCAACGAGCTTCCCTACCAGATCAACAAAGCCGCCCTGGTCGAAAACATCGCCGACCTGGTCCGGAACAAGAAAATCGAAGGCATCAGCGACCTCCGCGACGAAAGCGACCGCCAGGGCATGCGCGTCGTCATCGAGCTCAAGCGGGAAGCCCAGCCGGAGAAGGTCCTCAACAATCTCTACAAACACACCGCCATGCAGTCGTCCTTTTTCGTCAACATGCTGGCGCTGGTGGACGGCCAGCCCCGCGTCATCAGCCTCCGGGAGGCATTACAGTACTACGTAGATTTCCGCCGGCAGGTGATTACCCGGCGGTCCAAATACGAACTGAAACAGGCCAAAGCCCGCGCGCATATTTTAGAGGGCTTGCGCATTGCGCTCGACCACCTCGACGCGGTGATAAAGACCATACGCGAGTCCGAGACGGCGGAAGCCGCCCGTAAGAACCTCATGAGCCGGTTCAACCTGAGCCAGCTCCAGGCACAGGCCATCCTCGATATGCAGTTACGTAGATTGGCCGGCCTGGAAAGACAGAAAATCCAGGAAGAGTACGCCGAGGTCATCAAGACCATCGCCTACCTCGAAGACCTGCTGGCCAATCCCAAACGAATCATGGCGGTGATTAAGGAAGAGACCGCCGCCCTGAAAACGAAGTATGCAGACAAGCGCCGCACCGCTATCCAGGAGCAGGGCGTCCTCGATTTTACGGAGGAAGACCTCATCCCCCACGAGAGGGTCGCGGTGACACTGAGCGCCCGCGGGTTTATCAAGAGAATCTCCTCGCGCAACTATGTAGTCCAGCACCGCGGCGGCAAGGGCATCATCGGGCAGGTGACGCGGGAAGAGGACGCGGTCATGATACTGACGGTGGCGGACACCCACGACGACCTCTTTTTCTTCACGGACAAGGGCAAAGTATATTATCTAAAGTGCCACGAGATACCGGCCGGCAGCACCCGCACCTCGAAAGGACTGGCCATCATCAATCTATTATCTATCGCCGAGGGCGAACGAGTAACGGCGATGGTGGCGACCACGGGGCTGATGCCGGGGACCTACATGATCATGGCGACCAAGCTGGGGGAGGTAAAGAAGACGGCGGTGGACAACTTCGCCGCCGTGCGCTCGAGCGGGCTTATCGCCATGGACCTTGCCGAAAAGGACGAGCTGGTGTCCGTGTGCCTGGCCACGGACAAGGACGACGTCATCATGGTCACCCGCAAGGGGCAGTCGATATGCTTCGATGTTAAAGGCCTGAGGGCGGCTTCGCGCACCAGCGGCGGCGTCCGCGGCATGAAAGTGGCCGAGGGCGATAGCATCATCAGCATGGACAAGGTCGACCCCAAGGGCTATCTGCTGGTCGTCTCCGGGGGCGGCTACGGCAAAGTAACGCCGCTGGACAGGTACCCGCGGCAGCACCGGGCCGGCAGCGGCGTGAAGACGTTCAAAATAGTCGAAAAGACCGGCGACGTGACCGCGGCGAGGGTGGTGACGGAGGAACAGCAGGTGATGCTGATAACGGCGGAGGGCATGATGACGCGCACGCCGATAAAGGAAGAAGGGCACGGCATCAGCACGCAGGGGCGCAGCACGCAGGGCGTCCGGGTGATGACGCTGGAAGAGGGCGACCGGCTGGTGGCGATAACCACGTTTGAAGAGACCAAAGCCGACCAGTAGATTTACATATACGCGTTATTCTTTTGTCCTCAGGGCTTACCAAGGGCGAATTGCGGACAACACACACCGCGATAGGCCCGGCGTGAAAGCGGGCTATGCAACTTCCGTGTATAAAATAAACGAACCGGCGACGACAGTATAAGTACCAGCGGCGTTTTCACCGCGCCAGCGCAGCGTGAGGGTACCGCCATCAGCGCCCGTCGTAATAGTCCCACTCATTATTGCCAGATAATTAGTGTTTGCCGTAACGACTGACGCCGACGTATTATTGGGCAGGTTATAGCCAAAACCGTTCATATAGTAATTGGTTGTCGCGGTTTGCGTTATCAGAGTCTGGTGCAGCGCATAAACCGGGTTGGCTGGCCCGTTAATGGAAAAACCGACGCCATAACTGGTGTTGTTGGACTGAAAAACAATGTATGCCCGGAAATAATAGGTAGAATTGGCATCAACCGGAAACGACATTCCCGTAAGGTCAACGAATGAAGTAGACGAAGTTGTCTGGTTTATGGCTAAAACGACGGTCGTGTAACCATTACCCGAGGGGCCCTGCTCACCTTGAGGCCCCTGTTCACCCTGCGGCCCTTGCTCACCTTGAGGCCCCTGTTCACCCTGAGCACCCTGTTCGCCCTGCGGGCCCTGCTCGCCCTGAGGCCCCTGTTCACCCTGCGGCCCCTGCTCTCCCTGTGGACCCTGCTCTCCCTGAAGACCCTGTTCGCCCTGCGGTCCTGCGTCGCCGGTATCGCCCTTCACGCCCTGAGGTCCTCGAGGTCCCGACTCACCCACTCCGCCGCCCGAAGACCCGCGTGAGCCCTGGGGGCCCTGCTCTCCCTGCGGCCCCGGTACGCCCTGTAGTCCCGGTTCACCCGGCTGTCCCTGTTCTCCCTGTGGTCCTACGTCGCCAGTATCGCCTTTCTCGCCCTGAGGCCCCGAAGGTCCTGGAGGTCCCTGAGGGCCTTGAGGTCCCAGCTCATTTATTTGGCCGAGCGAAGTTGGGCTTGAGACCGGAGATACCGGTTCACCGTTACATCCTATGACCGATGATACCAATAGGGTCATGAGGATGATGATTACCGTAACTTGTCCTGAGTGTTTCACCCCTGCTTCGCACCCCCATAAACTCAAGAAAGAAGAATAGAACGCTATATTATATTACGAAATTTTGAGGACGTCTATACATTTTTGAATGGAACAAGGAAAAAATTTTAATTCGCTACCGGACGCGATTGAAGCCAGGCTAAATCATATTGAGACTAAGCACAGCGACGATTCGGGCGGGAACTATTTTTTCGGCAGACAGACCCCGGTATTTTCCAGCCCACACTCGTTACAGGATTCCCGACGGCAATCCGGCGTCTCCAAGCCTGACCGGGCGCGCTCGAGCTCACGCTTCAAAAAGTCCGGGCTGACGCCCGCGTCTATATGAGACCACGGCAATACCTCGTCTAAAGCGCGCTCGCGATGGGCATAAAAGTCGGGGGTTAGTCCTGCTTCATCAAAAGCTTTCATCCAGTTGTTATTGTTGAAGTGCTCGCTCCAAGCATCGAACCGGCAGCCGAGCTTCCAGGCGTAATAAATAACCTTACCTATGCGGCGGTCGCCACGGGAAAGCGCCACTTCCAGCAGGCTGGTTTTGGGGTCCTGCCAGGAGAGGCGCGTACCCTTGCGGTCGAGGCCGCGCTGCAGTATCTCCTGCTTCGCCTTTAAAGAGTCCTCGTTTTCCTGGGCACTCCACTGGAAGGGCGTGTGCGGCTTGGGCACGAACGTCCCGGCGCTGACCCTGATAGTGGGCTTACGGCCGCTGGCTTTCCTGCCCTCGGCGCGGACTTTATCCACGAGGGCGACGATGCCGGCGACGTCTTCGGGGGTCTCGGTGGGGAGGCCGACCATAAAGTAGAGCTTGAGGCTGGTCCAGCCGCGCTCAAAGGCAGCGGCGGCCGTCTCCAGGAGGTTCGCCTCGGTGAGGGCTTTATTGATAGCGCAGCGGAGCCTTTCGCTGCCGGCTTCCGGGGCAAAGGTCAGGCCGGTGCGGCTCCGCGCCGGTAAAGACTCCACGAGCTTAATGGATGTCTTGTCCAGCCTCAGGCTGGGGAGAGATAAGGTCAGGTTGGGATATTTCTCGGCGAGACGGCCCACCAGCGCTTCGATGCCAGCGTAGTCTGAGGTATTCAGGGACACCAGCGATATCTCGTCGTAGCCGCAGTTGCCGATAAGCTCTCCCGCCGCTTGGAGAACTTCTTCGTGGGGGCGCTCGCGGACGGGGCGGTAAATCATGCCCGCCTGGCAGAAGCGGCAGCCGCGGGAGCAGCCGCGCTGGACTTCGATGGCACCGCGGTCGTGGACGACCTCGATATAGGGGACGACCGGGCGGGTTACCGGCGGCGGCAATTTACTCACGATGCGGCGCCGGATTTTAGGTGTGGCAGGACTGATATTATTAACAAGACCAGCGGCGTCGTATGTGATTTCATACAGGGTCGGGACGTAGACGCCGGGGACCGCCGCCAGCTTTCTCAGCAGGGCTTTTTTACCCCGCCCTTTTTGCTCACGATAGACATCGAGGAACTCAAGAACGACATCCTCGCCATCGCCGATAACGAAGGCATCAATGAAGTCGGCCATGGGCTCGGGATTAAGCGTACAGCTACCACCGGCGATGACAAGCGGGTAAGAATCGTCCCGTTCCGAAGCTAAAACGGGAATGCCGGCGAGGTCGAGCATATTGAGCACGTTGGTATAGCCCAACTCGTACCCCAACGAGAAACCGACGATATCGAAGTCTTTGAGCGGGCGCTTACTTTCCAGGCTGAAGAGCGGGATTTTATTCTCACGCAGTGCGGCTTCCATGTCGACCCAAGGCGCATAGACCCTCTCGGCAAGGGCATCCGGTCGGGCGTTGATGATCTCGTAAAGGATGGGTACAGCCATATTGGACATGCCGATTTCGTACGTGTCCGGGTAGGCCAGCGCGAATCTAAGCGGCGTCTTATCCCAGTCCTTAACGACGCTGTTCCACTCGCCGCCGGTATAGCGAGCGGGCCGGATGACGCGATGTAATATTTGGCTGGTGAGCACGCTAGAATTATAGGGGTTTATGAAGAGGGGGGCAAATTGGGAGGGTAATGAAAGAACGGTGAGAAACGGAAGAGACGAGGGCGGAGGGTGGGAAAAGATAAGAAGGAATAAAAAAGAGAGAAACCGGGGCGAATATACGCTCCTGCCTCCTGATGATATATTGTTAATCTATTCCCCTAACCCCCTTTCCTTCGTCAGGCTCAGGACAGGCTCTTTGGCAAAGGAAGGGGGGATTTTCGAAAGTACATCCGACCTGTAAGAAATCAAGTTCACAAAGGCCGGTGACGTGCGCGGCGATAAATAACAGCCGCCTCCTTTTCCCCTTACCATTCAGCCCCTTGTTCTGCCGCTTGATTCAGCACCCGCAACGCCCTTAAGGTCACCCACTTGTTGGGTTTACCCACAGGACCATAGGTGACCCACATTTTATGGGTGTGAAAATAATCATTATCCAGCGACCATCGGCCATTTTTGTCCTGTTTTTCCCGTATCAAGTCCAGCGTATTAGCTAGCCGGGGGTCGCGGCCGTATCCCAGCGCGGTCAATGCCTCAGCAATGCGGAGAATGTCTATCCCGAGCGCAGGGAAGCCGAACTGCCACCACCTGGGGTCCGGTACACCTTTCCTGTGGCCGGGAAATTCCGCTTTAGAAGGGTCGCCATTAAAGAAGAAATCTATCCCGGCCTGGATAGCCCGCTGAATCAGGCCGGACCGACGTTTAACCGGCAGGCGGGAAAAGGCCATCATTACCTGGGTTCCCGCCCAGGCGCAGGACAGGTCATCGTTGGTGCGGCAGCCGAATAGCGGAGCGGTGATAAATTTAACATAGCGGAACGGGCCAGGGATGCCCTCCGCCGGACCGAGGCCGTCATTGTTGATTCTCCGGGGCAAATCTTCCCCGGTCAGTCTCCGGGCCGTCCAGTCGTAGGCGGCATCCAGACGCTTGTCCCGACAGCCTAAATCAAACAGCGAAGTCAACATGTTACCCTGAAAGCAGAGGCCTATATCGGTGGGCTTTCCCCTGGGTATAAACTGGCCACCCTTCGCCAGCGCGTGGTCCAACAGGTAGGAACAGGCAGTCCCGATACGTTTATCCTCCTCGATGGAGCCACCCAACTGCGCCAGCGACATTATAGACCACACCGTACCCTGGAACTTGGGATAGTAGACCGGGTCCGGTTTTACCCAATAGCCTGCCGGGGCCATATTATCCAGTATGGTGGCAATAGGTCCCTCACGGTGGGCTTTAGTCCTGGCAGCTTTTACTTCTTTCTCATCGGCGTCCATTAAGTCACGTAAAGCCAGGTATCTTACGCCGGGGTCGTCCGGCTCCAATAGCCAGTCGGTGGGGTCGGCTTTAAGCAACTTTTTCCAGTCCTGTTGTCTTGACACCCAGTCCTCTTCCTAAAGCTTGATATTGGTCACTTTTCCCTGCTGCACTTTCGGGGAGCCCGGCACTCTGAACTTTTTACTATCGATATGTGGAATCTCTATTTCTACCGGCTTCTCCGCCTTCGGCGCCCAATGGTAGGGATAGCGGTAAGCGCGGTAAATCAGGGTCATTTTAAGCATCCGGTGGCGATAAGGGCTAAGGTATTCCCAGACTATCTCGTGTTCCGGGGTTACTTCAATAATGCGGCCGCCGTTGCCTTCCGTTATCAGGGTATTACCGTTGGGAAGGCGCTGGGCGGAGCTGACGAAGGAACTATAGAGCCTGTTTCCGCCCGGTCCCCGCCCCGGCGGCGGATACTGCCATTTGATGTCAAGTGTTAGCGGGTCGAACTCGATGACGCGGGAGAAGTCACGCCGGGCGTTATCGAAGCCGGCGGGGGCAGCGGGGTTGGGGGCGCCGTAGCCGGCCGCGCCGCCGTTATCGAAGACGAGGATATTGCCTTCCCCCGGGAGGCCGCGGGGAACCAGGTGGGCGTGGTGCTGGCCGATTACCTGCCCCATCTGGCGTAGAGTTTTGGTGGCGGTAAAGTAAGGTCCCAACTGCCAGACAATTTTCCCCGTTTTCCTTGAGATAATGGCGATGATATTGGTCTGGCGGCCGTCCCAGATGATGTTATCCGGGTGGAAACGTTTATCGCCGGCATCATGGAGACGGTTAGGTCCGAGCGTGGACACCGAGTTCATGTGCATCCAGTCGCCCATGCCACCGCCGGCCTTCTGCATGCCGGGGTT
>CAYXOZ010000051.1:0-1337 GCA_964467135.1 uncultured Dehalococcoidaceae bacterium | reverse complement strand
GTTATCTGGGTCATATCCGATACCCTGCGGCGCGACCACGTAGGCGCCTACGGGAACAAGGAGATTATCACGCCTGCCATCGATGCCTTCGCCGCGAAGTCGGTACGCTTCGACCGGCACTATATCGCGGGCTTCCCGACCATGCCCACCCGGGCCGATTACCTGACGGGCCGCTGGACGATGTCCTACATGCAGTGGGAGCCGCTATTCAAGGACGAGGTGACGCTGCCGGAGCTGCTTTCCGAAAAGGGCATCAATACAGCCGCTATAGTCGATACGCCTTTCTATATCCGGCGGGGCATGAACTACGACCGCGGTTTCCGCACCTTTACCGAAATTACCGGCCAGATGCACCTCGAATGGAGGGTCGACCGCGCCACCGGCGAAGGGCAGGTGGCCCACAGCATCTACGGGGGAGACGTCAGAAACGACTGGCGGTACGAAGCAAACTACTTCGCGCCCCGCACCTTCAGGGCGGCGGCGAGGTGGCTGGAGCGTCATTATAAAGATAACTTCTTTCTTTACGTGGACACCTGGGACCCCCACGAGCCCTGGGAGCCGCCGCAGTATTACCGCGAGCTTTACTGGCCCGGCCACGACGGCGAGCAGGCGATGCCCATCTACAGTTACTGGCCGCAGGTGCCCGGCATGACCGAAGAGAAGGTCAAAAAGGCACACGCTTCTTATTGCGGCGAGGTCACCATGGTGGATACGTGGTTCGGCTCATTTATGCGGCACGTGGAGAACCTGGGACTGCTGAAAAATACGATGGTTATTTTCACCAGCGACCACGGTTACTACTTCGGGGAGCATGGCGGCATTGTAGGGAAAATGATTTTTGCCAGGGACAAGAAAACCGGAATGCCGCTGACCGGTATATGGTCGCATTCGCCGTTCTACGAGGAAGTGACGCACACACCGCTATTTATTTACGTGCCCGGTGTCGCTCCGACAGCGTACAGCGGCCTGACATCGGCGGTAGACCTGATGCCTACCGTCATGGAAGCGATGGGACAGGCCATCCCGTCGCGTGTTGAGGGCAGGTCGCTGATGCCCGCGGTAAAAGACCGGAAGGCGGCCGGACGCGAGTACGTCGTAAGCGCCCACCCGTTCATCAATGCCGGCGCCGTATTAAGGTCGATTGATGATTATCCGAGGCTGACAGAAAAGGACTCCACGGCCACGGTGACCACTCAAGAGTGGGCGCTGCTGTACAATACCGAGCCGGGCATGTCCGAGCTATATAACCTGAAGACAGACCCGAAGCAGTTAAAAAACGTGATCAAGGAGCAGCCGGACAAGGCACGGGAGATGCATAAGCTGCTGGTAAAGTACAT
>CAYXOZ010000050.1:6410-10025 GCA_964467135.1 uncultured Dehalococcoidaceae bacterium | reverse complement strand
GGATTACCAGGCATTCTTCATCCTGCCGGTGGACATACCGCTGGTGAAGCCGACCACCATCAGGCGGTTGATAGAAGCATCAAAGGAAAATCACGGTAAAATCATTTACCCGGTTTATCAGGGGAAAAGAGGTCACCCGCCGCTGATACCGACAACACTGGCCGGCGACATCCTGGGGTGGGGAAAAGGCGGGGGGCTGAAAGCGGTATTGAAATCCAAGGAGAAGCTGGCGCGGGAAGTACCGGTGCGGGACAGTTTTATTCTCTTCGACATCGATACCCCGGAAGACTACACCGCCCTGCTGGCAAAGTATAAAAACTCGAGAGCGACGGTTAAAGAGTAATGCCGTTCAGGACAGGAACATCGTGGTACCTGTCTGGGAAGTATCGTAGCCGCCAACGCTGTCCACGATTTTTTTAAACTCATCCGAGGCGATAATCTCCAGCATAGGGGCGAAACGCGAGCTGCGGTAATTCTCCAGCGGTATGATGAGGTCGTAGCGCTCGCGGAACATTGGCGTGAAAGCCAGGCCGCAGCTCAAAGCCGCCGCCTCGATACCCAGACCGACATCGACGTTGCCCTTAGCGATATGCGAGGCGACCTCCAGGTGGGTGTTGAACTCTACGCCGTACCCCTTGATATCGTCCGGCGATATCCCCTGGCGTTTGAGCTGGAGGTCGAGCAGCACGCGGGTGCCCGAGCCCTTCTGGCGGTTCACGAAGACGATGTCAGGTCGCTTGAGGTCGTCCAGTCCCCTGATTTTCCGAGGATTGCCTTTGGCATACATCAGCCCCTGGATGCGGAAGGAAAGATTAACGATGGCGATCTCCCGCCCCGGCAGGATTCTCTTGACATAGGGGTAATTATACTCACCGGTCTCCTCATCCAGCAGGTGGGTGCCGGCCAGGTCCGCCCTTTCTTCCTGCAGAGCGATGAGACCCCCGAGACTGCCGGCGTGGGTCACTTCCGTTTTCAGTCCCTCAACGCGCTGGCGCAGCAGGTCGAGCAGGATATTCAGCGCCAGGTCATGACTGCCGACGATACGGATTACCTTATTTTTTCCCGAAGAAGCGGCGGCCGCTACCGGCTCGCGGGGCTCAGCATGCCTCTCCTCACGCCACCTTTCCAGGCTCAGATAAAACGCCGCCTCCAGCTCCTCCGGGCTATAGCCCTGGCTGAGCGACTTCACGATGTCTTCATTCATATTTTCCAGCAGCTTTTTCTGCCTTCCCGACCGCACGTCCGGGGCGATATCCCGGGATTTAACGCTCGTGCCGCCGCCCCGCCGGGAAATCAGGATTTGCTCCTGCTCCAGCTCCAGATAGGCGCGGCAGACCGTATTGGGGTTGATACTGAGAAACTGGGAAAGCTGCCGGATGGAAGGCAGGCGCTCGCCGGGTTTTACCTGCTCCGTGGCGATGAGCTGGCGGAGCTGCTCGGCTACCTGCTGGTACAGCGGCACGGTGGAGTGAAAATCCACCTTAATTTCATTGATGTCCATTTTTACGTCCCGGGCAATACGCAAGTATAACAGATTAACCTGTGTGAAGTAAATCACCCGATTACACCCCGAAAAAAATTGTGAAATAAGCCGCTATCTGATAACATAATGGCGACAGACGGCGAGCGAGTAAAAAAACGGGAGTTATGATGCAAAAAGTAACGGGTAATGTTTACGCGGGGACTAATTTCCGGGGATGCAACTCCAGCTTCGTGGTCACGACCGAGGGCGTGGTGATTATCGACACTCCCCAGGTGCCGGCGGAAGCGAAGAAATGGCGCCAGGAAATAGAGAAATACGGGGCGATAAAATACGTCATCAACAACGAGCCCCATAACGACCACGTGGCGGGGAACTGCTGGATGGGCGGGACGCTGGTGGCCCATGAAGGCACCCGCGAAGCCATACGGCATAACCGCAAGGAAGAGCTGGAAGAGCAGATGAAGTGGATGGCACCGGACGCTCTACCGCTGGATAAAGACTTTTACTACCGCCTGCCGGACATCACCTTTTCGCAGGACATGACCATTTACCTGGGGAAACACACTTTCCGGCTCATCCAGGCGCCGGGGCACACCCCTTCCGAGACGGCGGTATACGTACCGGAGGAAAAGGTGCTCTTTACATCCGACAACGTCGTCCAGGGGATGCCTATTATGGTCGAGGCGGTGCCGGACGGGTGGCTGAAATCCCTAAAAAAGCTGGAGAAGCTGGACATCGACAAGATAGTACCTGGCCACGGCGGAGTGTGCGATAAAAGCCAGCTCAAGGTCATGTACGACATTGTAAAATACATGGTAGACGCGGTTAAAGCGGCCATCGCCAGAGGCTGGAGCCTGGCCGAAACGCAGGAAAAAGTAACGTTCGCCGACAGGTTCCCGCCGATGGGCCCGGGCGACCTCATGGCGCCAGTGCGGCGCCGCAGCATCGCCCACCTGTATGAAGTGCTGAAAAAGTAATCGGTAAAACCTCCCCCTGGGGCGGCTGCGACGGCGGCTGCAAAGACAAGTTCGGGATAAGGTGGACGTTGTACTGGAACGAACCCGAAAAGAAATAAGGGAGGAGCTATTTCTTATATTTCTTCCCCATGCCCGCCGTAAAGTGGAACATCGGCCTGGTGATTTTCCTGATGTTTATCGGGCCGTGCTCAACGCCGGCGGGCACGAAAGCGATAAAGCTCCTGTCCAGGATATTCTGCTTACCGTCAATCCAGAGCTCTATCACGCCGTTAAGGTTATACGGGTCGCTGGGGTCGGAACCGACCCAGGCGAGAGTCTCGTCAAAGTCGTGGGTGTGCGCCCCGATAGTGCGGCTCTTGAGGCTTCCGGTTTTTTCCGGCCAGTCGCCGGGGAGGAACCAGGCCGTCTCCATATAAAAAGCCCCCTTGAGGACATCGCCATCGAGAGAAAGCACGCGCCGGCCCTCGTTATCCGCGAAAACGGGCGACCACGGCGCGTCCCCGACGACGTCCCGCAGCTCCGTAACGAAGAATTTTTTATCGATTTTAGCCACTTTTTCTGCTCCTTTCCTTCTTAAGCTTCTCGTGCCCACCGGGGTCAGCCTCGGCTAAAGAACCGGCGCCAATCATTATCGTGAACTCCAGGTGCGGTTTGCGGTACTTCTTCCAGACCAGCGGGCCGTGTTTAACGCCTTTGGGCACGTAAACCGCCGAGGTCTTATTTATAATCAGCGGCTGCCCATCAACCATGAACTCGATTTCCCCACCCAACTCCTCCTGATTTGTGGGGTCGGTGCCGAGATGGATAACGATTTCGTCGTAATCGTGCACGTGCTCGTGGATGTGGGGATTGGGGTCCGGCATGCCGAACACCCAGCCGGTCTCGATGTAAAAATTACTGCCCGGCACCAGGTTATTGCTCATCAGGGTCATGGCGCCGCGGCGGCCCTTAACTTCCTCCACCGGGACGACTTCATAGGCGGGCTTATTCACGAAATGCTTTTTTGCGTCGAATTTTTTTGCAGCCTTTTTAGGCACGGCTTTTTTCGCCACGGCTTTTCTTGGCACGGCTCGGCCTCCTCGCGCTCGATTTTATTTTTTCATAGGAAGTATCATTGCCGGACTCGAACATAAAAATAGGGGTGTCTATCCTCTT
>CAYXOZ010000050.1:0-6310 GCA_964467135.1 uncultured Dehalococcoidaceae bacterium | reverse complement strand
CATAGGAAGTATCATTGCCGGACTCGAACATAAAAATAGGGGTGTCTATCCTCTTTAAGACGACCGGGCAATGCTTCACCCCTTTAGGAATAAAAATAAAGCAGGTCTTCGTGAGCGAGTATGGCTCGTCGTCCATCCAGAACTCGATTTCCCCGCCGAGGTCGCGAGGATGGTTGCGGTTCGAGCCGGCGAACCCGATTATCTCATCGAAGTCGTGCGTATGCGGCGTCTCGATGGCCACCGGGCCGTTGCCGGTGAGCTGCCACAGCCACTCGCACCCGGCGAAGAACGCCCCTTTAACTATCGAGTCCTGTATGCCCAGCAGCAGTGTCCGGTCGAGGGTCCTCCCCGCTTTCGCCTGCTCCTGCATACTTTTAACGTCTCTCTCGGGCGGCGGCGGCATCAAGTCTTTCGTAAGAATGTTTTTAACGTATTTTTTTTCGGGCATCACTCTGCCTCCCTTTAGAGATTGCGGGCGACCTTCATCCCCGCGCTTACGGCATCGGCGATCAATAGCGGCTCCTGACAATCACCGATGGCATAGACCTCCGGCACCTTGCCTTTCAAGCTATCATATAAAGTCATATCAGGCTGAAGGGGCAGGGCAGGTATAATAGTATCAGCTTCCAGGGCCTGTTTTTCTCCGTCTTTATTGATGATGGTGAGTCCCTTGTCTGTAATCTCCAAGTACTCTTTAACGCCGCCGATAAGGGTCACGCCCTTCTTCCTGAACCAGTCGAAGAGATAGGCCTGGATAACGTCCACCATTCCCTGGCCTAATGTTGCGGACTTCTCGACGATAGTGACCCGCCGGCCGCGTTTGACGAGGAACTCGCCGAGCTCACAGCCGTGCAGGCTCCCCCCGATAATCACCACCCTTTTACCGACGGGCAGGTAAAACCTGGTCAGCCACCGAAGCATCTGCGGCGATAAAAAGCGCAGGTAAAACTTGAGCCGGCGATGCAGGGCGGCGTTACTGATAACGTTAGGTCGATTGATTCCCGGAATATCAGGGACGGCGGGCACGCCACCGCCGGCGACGATGACCGCGTCCGGCTTGAGCTGCCCGATAGTCGCGGCACTTACCTCAGTTCCCAGCTTTATCTTCACGCCCAACTTTTCAAGCTGGCGCTGGAAATAGGCGACCATCGCGGGCAGGTCTTCAAGCTCGGTGCCTTTCACGAAGGCGGCGATGGGCAAAAGCCCGCCCAGCCTGGTCAGTTTATCGTACAAAATAACGTCATGACCTCTCAACGCGGCAACACGCGCCGCCTCAAGTCCAGCCGGGCCCGCCCCGACGACCACCACCTTTTTCTTCTTAGTCGATTTCTCGACGGTATTATAGTCTTTACCCATGAAGGCGTTAATGCGGCAGCGGCGGGAGCCGAGGCAGTTCTCACAGGCAGTACAGGGGGCGATGTCCTCCAGCCGGCCGGCGATGACTTTATTGGGCAGCTCGGGGTCAGCCTGCAAACGGCGGGTCATGGCGATAAAATCCGCCTTGCCTTCCCGCAGGGCTTTCTCACCCAGGGCGGGGTCGAGCTTGGCGACGACCATGACGGGGATGGAAACACTCCGTTTTATCTCCGCCGCCAGGTTAACGTTCCAGGCCTGGCCGCGGAGCTTAGCATTATACTCTTTAGGGAAGTCTTTTAAAGGGATGGCAGGCTCGGGGTAGAAAAGCAGGTCCGGCAGATAAGCCCCCACATGGTAGCCCAGCCAGTGACTGCGGACATGGATGGCATCGGCGCCGGCCGCCTGCAACAAACGGGCGGTCTGTTTAGCGTCCGCGACAGTAACGCACTTATCATCCGGGATACCGGCCAGGCGCCCGAACTCCCGCGCATTAATGCAGACGGACACCGGAAAGTCCGGGCCGAGGCGTTTCTTTATCTCACGCACGATAGAGGTCACGAACCGCGCGCGGTTTTCCGCCGAGCCGCCGTAGATATCCTGCCGGCGGTTCCAGAACGGCGAGAGAAAGTTATGCAGCAGGTGACTGCTGGCGGCGTTGATATCCACACCGTCGAAACCGGCCTTTTGAGCACGCACGGCGGCGGAGGCGAATTTATTAATAATTACACCGATTTCCGGGATGGTAAGCTCGTGGGGCGTTTCATTATGAAAATCGTTAGCCGCCTTCACCACCACGGGGGAGGCGGCGATGGGCTGACCCTCGAAGAAAGGCGGCCCTCCCAGCAATGCCCGCTGCCAGGGGCCGTCGTGGTTCATCTGCATGAACGTGGGGCAATCGTATTTGTGTATAAGAGTCGCGAGCTCACGAAGACCATCGATATACCTGTCATCGTCAATGCGATAACGCTGCGGCCAGCGCGCGCCCAGAGGGTAGTCAATCGTGGGGGACTCGACAATTAAAAGCCCGACGCCTCCCCGCGCCAGCGACTCATAGAAAGCCAGGATAGTGGCGTTCATGCGGGTCTCATCCTCATGCCACATGAAGGTCCCGGCGCCGGTCTTAATGATGCGGTTCCTGGTCTTCACCGAGCCAATGCGCCCGGGCTCCAGCAGCTTATCAAATTTAGAGGTCATATCTCTTCTCTCTTTCGGCTATATACTAGCATTTTTCTTTAAAATTTCCCAAATATCATCAATTTTGCGTTCCGGTTGAAGGTTTGTTTAAAATAAGCATTGGAGCGAAAGGAGCCTGCATGCTTAAATATACCGAAAATAATCTCGTAATAGATAATGTTAAAATCCACTACTACCGCACCGGCGGAACGAAACCGCCCGTGATTCTCCTTCACGGGGCGACCGATAACGGCCTTTGCTGGACGACGCTGGCCGAATCTCTGGCGGACACTTACGACGTTATTATGCCGGACCTCCAGGGGCACGGCCTCTCGGACAGGCTCTCCGAAGGCTTTACGTTTAAAAGATATATCGAGCAGGTGGCCGGGTTGTCCCAAATGATGAATTTGATGAAGCCCATCATCATGGGACATTCCATGGGGGCCGATACGGCGGCTAACGTCGCCATCGAGTACCCTTCCCTGCCCAAAGCCATCATCCTGGAAGACCCGCCCTGGGGCGGGCCGCCGCCCGGCGCTAAAGACGCCGAGGAAGGGATGAAACAGGGGGCGGCCAGAGTAAAATGGTTAACTGGACTCCGCCACCTCACACTTGAAGGGATCATCGCCGAAAGCCGCAAGTCCGACCCCCAGTGGCCGGAGCAAGAAAGACTGCCGTGGGCCAGGGCCAAGCAGCAGTTCGACGACTCACTATTTTCCTACCCCGTCATCAACGAACACCATTACTCCGAGATAATACCCCGTATCAAATGTCCCACGCTCCTCATCATCGCGGAAAACGGCATCGTGACGGCGGAAACAGCCTCCCGCGTCGCCAGACTCTGGAAATCGAAACAGCCCTTTAAATGGGCGCAGATTAAAGGGACTACCCATAATATCCGGCGCGATAATTTCCCGGAATATAGAGCCGTGCTATATAATTTCCTGAAAAATTTACCATAGTAACCACGAAATTGGGTGCCTTACCCCTTGTCTAATGCCAAAAAAAATGTTAATATTTCCTTACCCCGGGATTAACCCAGGAGGTGAAAAAATGGCTACTGTATCCAAGTCGGCCGCGCTAGCGCGGCTGGGGGACGTGCCCGAAGAAAAGCGATTCTGGTGCCATGACGGCAGATACCTCAAGAACCTGGAAGAGCTGGGAGCGACGCTCGAGCAGATGACAGATGAGACCTACCAGTACCATTCTAGCGAATCGAAGACCGACTTCAGCAACTGGGTGAGGGACGTCATCGGCGACGAGAAGCTCGCCAAAGACCTGCTCAACTGCACCACCCCGGCCGAGGCGGCAGCCAGCGTCGCCGCGAGAGTTAAATATCTCAAGACCCGCGCGGGCGTTGCCTGACCGTCCGGCCGCTAAAATATCAGCAGGAACAGCCAGTAGACCGCCACGTTTAAAATCGTCAGCGGCAGCCCGACTTTTAAAAACTCCAGAAAGGTCAGGGTAATGCCGCTCCTCTTTTCCGCGTTCTGTATAATGATGACATTACTGGCCGCGCCGAGGATGGTGAGATTGCCGGCAATAGTGCTACCCGCCGCCAGTGCCATCATCTCTTTAGTCATCGCCCCCGCCTGCAACAGCACCGGCAGATAAAGCGCCACCAGCGGCACGTTGGAAAGCACCTGACTCAGCAGAACGCTCACACCAAGTATCATCCCCGTGGAATTCAAATTGATGTCCGTCGACTCAATAGCTCGTTGGAAATAGCCGGAGTCCCAGACGCTCTGCATTAACACGAACATCGCGGCAAAAAAGACCAGCGTGGGCCAGTCGAGCCTTTTTAGAATACCCGGTCGCCGCGGGATAAACGCGAAAACGGGCAACGCCGCCGCCAGGGCGACATAGGTCAACTTAAAATCGACCGCTGGCGCGACAAACACCAGCAATATCTTTACCAGGACCAGAACGACCAGTATAAGCAAAGAAATCTGCGCCGCGACCGCCAGCCGGGCGTCCTTTACCGGCTCTGTGGCGTGTTCCAGAGGCCGACTGTTGAAGTATTTCCGGTAGAATAAACGCAGCAGAAGATACGCCAACAACAGGTTCAGGAGGGTAGGCGCGAGGAGGAATTTCAAGAAAGTCACGAAGGGGTTAGCCACGCCGCCATGGAGGGCGATGAGCAGGTTCTGGGGGTTGCCGATAGGGCTCATCACGCTGCCGATGGTCACGGCAAAAGCCAGGGAGAGCAGCAGGATTTTCGGCGGGGTGCTGGTCTTACCCGCCAGCCCCAGGACGACCGGCGTGCCGATGATTGCCAGCGTATCGTTCAAAAGCAAAGCCGACAGCAATCCCGCGCCGAAAAGAATGAAGAGAACCAGGGAATTAAGCGTGCGGGCTTTCCCGAAAAACCGGTAAGCCAGATGACCGAGATAGCCGCTGTCCTCCATCGCCTGGCCGATGGCGAAGACACAGAACAGGAAAATCATGACATCGGCGTTAATAGCCTTAAGGGCATCCAGCGGTGAGATCTGCAAGGTGGCCAGGACCACCAGAGCCCCGAGAAGCATTATCTGCCAGATGCGGAGCCGGATATTTCCGACCCGGCGGACGGCGATAAGTAAAAAAACGGCCGCCAGGGTAATTATCGATATCATAAATGACTGGCGAAATCCCTCAAACTATTCAGCCGGCCGTATTTATGATGCCGGTGAGATTCAATCCACGGATAATCATGCTCACGGCGATGGCGGCCAGCAGCAGGGAAAACACCCGGGAGGTCGCCCGGATGCCCCCCTCCCCCATGAAACCGGCAATCCGCTGACTCAGGAGAAAAATAATCCAGGTAATCAGCATGTTCAGCGCAAAGGAAATCAGGACCATATAGATATTATATTGCAGGGCCAGGAGTATCAGGGTGGTGATGGTGGCGGGGCCGACTGTCAGCGGCGTCCCGATGGGGACCACGGCCACCATTTCCCGGCTGACCATATCGACCATATGGCCGGTGGTCATATATTTTATAGAAAGCACCAGCAGGATAATACCGCCGGCGATAGCGAAAGCGCCCACGTCGATGTCCATGACATCCAGGATGAACCGTCCGAAGAAAAGGAAAATCAGCCCGACGATGGTGGCGGTAATGATGGCGATGTGGACCATGCGGCGCTGTTCCGTTCTCACCCTGCCCTCCCCCATGGTGACGACGAACGGCACATTGCCGAAGGCATCGATAACGATGAACAGCGGCACGAAGGTCATCACGAAACTCTGCCAGGACATTTTATAAAATCCCTCTCAAGCTCCCATCCGGCAAGACGAGATTCTCACGGTCGTCCCGATTGCATCGGGGTTCCCTCAGAATGACACCTGTATATTATAGCTTTTTTCGCAGGATAAGTTTATCATCGCCGGGGACGTAAAAATCGGGGATACGGGCGACGGTCTCATAGCCACGGGCGAGGTAGAAACTGCGGGTATTTTCGTAGAGCGGCGTCGACGACGTCTCAATGATAGCCAGCCGACCGCCCGCTTTCTTTATTTCCGCCTCGGCTTTTTCCGAAAGGGCCTTACCAATGCCCCGCCCCCGCTTCTGCCCCGCTACCGCTATCCAGTAGATGTCCCAGGTGCCTACAGTGCAGGGCGTCTCACCGTAGCAGATATATCCGGCGATTTCTCCGGCGTCCGCGGCGATAAAGGTAAAATAGCCAGCCCGGGGGTCATGAAGATAGCTATCGATGACTTCCTCCGCCACCGCCACCTCGAAAGGCTTAAATTCGGGCGTATTCCGCAGTATTCGCATCAGCGCCGGTTTGTCCCCGGC
>CAYXOZ010000049.1:2335-10043 GCA_964467135.1 uncultured Dehalococcoidaceae bacterium | reverse complement strand
ATGAACAGGTATTCAAGCATTTTCGTACTGACCAGGATGATTATTTACAATTCCAACGCCAATATATGGGTTGGGCCATGTACTGCCTCGCTCCCATGAAATCTCGTTCGACAGGTAGTCACTTATGAAAATAACCTTTATTGATACTGGCTAGGCACACTCGTATATGCTACCACCCTAGAGTAGAACGTTGATCCCTATGATTATGTGATAGTACCAGTTGTCACTTTTTCGTAGATTGGGTTTCTTGAAGAAGACTCAATTTTAAATGCTGAAGCTAAAAACTAAATCGAAGTCTTTACCAGTACTACCTATTGATACCTCAGCTCCACTTAGCTTCGAGGAACCGCACCTGAGTTATCAATAGGTGGAATGTCCTGGTTCGCTTGCCCGAAAGGAATCGTGGAGGGATGATATGACAGCCCGAATTGAAAAGATGTTGAAAGATGAAAACGCAGCGTGGAACACCCATGATGTGAACAGGATAGCTACGTTTTACACAGACGACTGCATCAAAGAAGACATTGCCGTCGGGAAGGCCACCCGCGGCAAGGAGGAAATGAAGACTCTGATAAGTGGTGCATTCACGGCTATGCCTGACATGAATATTGAGTTGGTGACAATCTTCAATAGCGGCAATTGGGCAGCAACTGAGTGGACTATGAGCGGAAGCTATTCAAAATCCTATCCCGGATTCCCCTCAGCAACAGGCAAGTACTTTTCGGTACGAGGCGCATCCATTATGGAATTACGTAATGGCAAAATCAGCCGGATTTCTGACTACTGGAATTTCGCCTCGTTTCTGCAACAAGTCGGTTGACAACTCATCTGACCGGCCAAGATGGTACAGCAAATCAGTGCCACCCGATTAACCAAAGAAGGTTGAATCCCAGCCTCAGCCGGTAGCGGACGCTACATAAACCGCTCGAAGCGGTCTTTTTTCGCTTTACAGATGGGACAGACCTCCGGCGGCCCGTCCCGGGCGCAGAGATAGCCGCAGACTTTACACCGCCAGACGGGCAGAGGCAGCGCGCCTGGAAGCGACTTTATCTTTTCGCTTTTCATTTTCAGCCTTTTTTCGCGGGGCGGCCTTCTTTCCGGAATCGAGCCGATTTTGACTTTACTCTCCTTGGCCGCTTGAGAAACATAAAGGCTGCAATAGCACGCATTGTATTCGTCGAGGTCGGGGTCGCGGTAATCGCAGGGGCAAACGATATCCAGGTCGTCCTCTTTGTCGCCGGAAGCGAGGCGGCAGGGGCAGGAGGGGTAACCGTAACGGGCCTCGTTGACCAGCAGGCCTTTTACGAGCTCGCGGGTCATGGGCACATCGGGGTTCAGATGATAACCGCCGGACTCCGCCTCGGCGTTCAGCCTGGCGTAAAGCCGGTCGACGTCTTTTTCCGCTACCTCAACCTCATTATCGCTCATCCCAGCGCCTGCCTGATTTCGTCCTCTTTAAAGCCCACGATACACCGGCTGTCGTCGATAACGAGAGTCGGGAAATTACATTCGGGATTGAACTTCTTCACCTCACCGATAGCCGTCTTCTGCTCGCCACCCTTTAAAAGGTCGACGTCCGTAAAGTCATACGCCACGCCCAGCTCGTTGAGAAGCGCCTTGGTCTTTTTACACCAGCCGCAGGTGCTCAGGGCGTATAACATCACATTGCCCTTGTTCTTCCCCTCGACATGGGTCTTGTTCATAAATCCGTCCCTCCTTTACCCCGTCGATTGATACGATAATTCTACATAATACGATTGTCAACCCGCTAGGACTAAAGTCTCCCCGCCACCCCTTGATTCTCCTACCCGGAATAGTATATAATATATACTATATAGTAGATAAACTATATACTTTATATACCAACTGAACATAAATAAAGTCGGAGGGAAATATTATGCGCGGTGAAATTCTGGGCAGAGTCGCCACCGATTTGCTTTCCGTGCCCCCGCTGATTTTCCGCCTCATCCGCCACCGGCTGATGGCTACGCTCCTGGCGGATACGGACGTGGATATCAAGCTGCTCCACTTTGAGATTATGAGAGTCCTGAAAGAAGACGGGACCCTCCACCCTGCCGCTATCGGCGAAAGACTGGTCATCGCCAAGGCCCAGATGACCCACCTTATCGATAAGCTCGTGGAGCTGGGGTTTGTCAAAAGGGAGATGGACTCCACCGACCGCCGCACTTTGAACATTACGCTTACTGAAAAAGGCCGCAAAGTGCTGGACGAGCAGGAAACCCTCGTCCTCAACGCCGTGAGGGACAACATGACCTCCCTCAGCGACAACGAGCTGGAAACGCTGTCGGGTTCGCTGAGGAACCTGCGCGATGTCCTCTTTAAGCTGCAGTAACCGGGGGGAAAATGTACGCGTATCTCCCGTGATTATCTAAAAAGAGCGAATTAATCCATGCAAATGCCGGGCATGAAAAACCAGAATATGGACCGTAACGTCCTTGATACCGACCGCGTCGGCTGGCTGCTGGTAAAGCTGGCCACACCGGCGTTCTTCGGGATGTTTGTGCAGACCCTTTACAACATAGTCGATACCATCTTCATCGGCCAGGTTGTCGGGACCCTGGCCATCGCCGGGCTTTCCATCGTCTTCCCGCTGCAAATGCTGGCGATGGGTATCGGGATGATGGTGGGGATGGGCGGGGCGTCGCTGATTTCACGGTTTCTCGGAAGCCGGGAAATCGGCAACGCCGAGCGTACCGTCGGCAACGGAATCAGCGTGGCGATAATCATGTCAGTCCTCGTGACCGTCGCAGTGGTGCCCTTGATGGACTTCTGGCTCAAGCTTATCGGCGCCTCCAACGAGGTACTCCCCTACGCGAAAGACTACCTGTTAATCATCATGAGCGGTACGGTAACCAATGTCCTGACCATGACATTGGTGAATTTTGTACGCGCCGAGGGCAACGCCAGAGTCCCCATGGTCTCCATGATTCTCGGAGCCGTGCTCAACATAATCCTGGACGCGATATTCATCATACCTTTGAAGATGGGGGTGAGCGGCGCGGCCATAGCCACGGTAATATCCCAGGTTGTGTCAATGATATACTTAATAGTTTATTACGCCGGCGGCAACAGCTATCTGAAAATCCATTTACGCAACCTGCGCCCGGATATAATGATACTCAGGAAGATGTTGGCCATAGGTATTTCCTCATTTGTCCAGACCATAGGCAGCAGCTTTTCCGCGATGTTATTGATTAACTCGGTCGTAAGATATGGCGGCGATATTTACCTCTCCGCCTTCGGCATCATCCAGCGGGTGATGATGTTCGCCACGATGCCGGCGATGGTCATCGGCCAAGGCGTGCAGCCCATCCTCGGCTTTAACTACGGCGCCCGGCGCTACGGGCTCGCCCTGAAAGCCCTGAAAATAGCGGTACTGGCCTCCACGACGCTGAGCCTGACAGCATTCGCCATATTATATACAATACCCGGGCCCATTATTAAGATATTCAGCACCGACCCGCAGCTGGTGGAGGCGGGCATCCACGCCTCCCGTCTGGTCTTCTGGAGCATGCCCCTGATGGGACTGGTAATGGTGGGGTCGACCTCCTTCATGTCCATCGGCAAAGCCGTGCAGGCGTTCATCACGGCGGCCGCCCGGCCGGTGCTTTTCCTCATCCCGGCGGTAATCGTCCTGCCCCGGCTGCTCGGCCTGAGCGGCGTTTTCCTCTCCTTCCCCACCTCCGACGCCTTTACGCTCGTCCTGACGGCGGCGCTCATCATCCCCGTCATTAACCAGTTCCGCCGGGCCGCCGCGGAACAGAAGGGGACAAAGCCCGGGCGGCTCGACGCGCCGGGACTTATGGACTCGGCGGAAACCGGCCCCGTTAACAAATAGCCAGAAAGTATTATTAAGGTATATGCAGAGACAGAACCACAGCATACTCGATACCGAAAAGGTCGGGCGGTTGCTGATGACGCTGACCGTCCCGATGTTTTTAGGGATGGCCGTCCAGGCCATCTACAATATCGTCGATACTATCTTTATCGGCAAGTTCGTGCCCAACCCCCAGCTGGCCATGGCCGGGCTGTCCATCTCCTTCCCGTTCCAGATGCTGACGATGGGGGTGGGGCAGATGGTGGGGCTGGGCGGCGCTTCCCTGATTTCACGGATGCTCGGCCGCGGCGATAAGCATGGCGCAGAACACACGCTGGCTAACGGCATCACCTTCGGGGTGGCGCTTTCGCTGCTGCTCATGGTCCTCTTTCTCCCCTTCATGGATTTCTGGCTGAAACTAGTCGGCGCCTCCGATGCCGTCCTGCCCTTTGCCCGAGACTATTTGACGGTAATGCTGGCCGGGGCGGGCACCAACGTCATGTCCAACGCCATCATCGGCTTCGTGAGGGCGGAAGGCAACGCGCGCGTCGCCATGACCGGCATGATCGTAGCGTCCGCCCTGAATATTTTCCTCGACTGGATTTTCATCGTCGTCCTGCAAATGGGCGTCAGGGGCGCGGCCATAGCTACGGTGATATCGATGGGGGTTTCCGTAATATATGTCCTGGTCTATTACGTCACCGGCGATTCTTATCTGAAGATACGGGCGCGAAATCTCCTGCCCGATTTTAAAATATTGAAACAGATTTTCGTCATCGGCATCGCCTCCTTCGTGCAGACCACGGCCGGCAGCCTATCGATGATGATGATCATGAGAATGGCGGCAGCCTACGGGGGCGACATCGCGATAGCCGCCTTCCTGATTATCCAGCGCGTCATGTGGTTCTCGATGATGCCCAGCATGGTGATAGGCCAGGGGATGCAGCCCGTTCTCGGCTATAACTACGGCGCCCGGCGCTATCACCTGGTTGTCAAGACCATTATCATAGCTTCGGCAGTCGCCATCGGGGTGGGGGTAGTGGGATTTTTCGTGCTCTACTTTTTCCCGGAGCCGATATTCAGGATATTCACCAGCGATGAAGAGCTTATCAGCAAGGCTGCCTACATCGCCAAGCAGGTGTTCCTGGTCCTGCCGATATTCGGCTTTTACAATGTAGGTTCGATGGTATTTCCGTCGGTAGGTAAAGCGCTCCAGACTTTCATCGTGGCCATCGCCCGGCCGGTGGCATTTATGATTCCGCTATTGCTGCTTCTCCCCCGGTTGTTGGGCGAGCGGGGGGTATGGTTCTCCTTCCCCGGCTCGGACCTGCTCACCTTTTTCCTGGTGCTCGCGCTGCTCCTAGTGCTGGTAAAAGGCTTGAAAAGGGAGCATGCGGAGTCGCTGGTGGCGGAAAAAAGTCCCGCTAACGGTATTCCTTAAGCGATATGCCAGCGGCAGCTGCGCTGTACGTTGGACATGGGGTCGTGTAATCGTATAAAATTATCGATGATCCCTCCCTGAATAAGTCGTCCGGGAGCGACGCCATGGCAAAAAAATCTATCGACTGGCTGCTGGAACCCGATGATATCGGCGTGAGATACCTTGCCCTGCGGGACCTGGTTAAAGCGCAGGGTAGTGAGCTGGCAGCGGCAAAGAAAGCGGCGCATGCTAAAGGCCCGATTGCCGCGGTACTATCCAATATGGCTAAAGAGGGCTTCTGGCAGTTGCCCGGCCCCGGTTACTACCCCAAGTACACCGGCACGGTATGGTCGGTGATTTTGCTGGGGCAGCTCGGGGGTGACCTGACCGTAGATAAGCGTATCGCCGCCGCCTGTTCTTATGTCCTCGACCACAGCCTGACGCAACACGGCCAGTTCACCGCCAACGGTCAGCCGTCCGGGACATTAGACTGTCTGCAGGGTAATCTCTGCTATTCGCTCCTCGAAATGGGCTGCGCTGACTCGCGGCTGGACAAAGCTTGCGAATACATGGCACGGAGCGTCACCGGGGAAGGCATCGCCCCGATGACGGATAAAAAAGCCCCGCTGCGTTATTACGCCGGCAAGTGCGGGCCGGTCTTTGCCTGCAGCGGGACCTATCAGAAGCCTTGCGCCTGGGGAGCGGTGGACGTCATGCTCGCTTTCGGTAAGCTACCCGCGGAGAAGAGGACGCCCTTGATAAACCGCGCCATCAAAACGGGGGTTGATTTCCTTTTCAGTGTTGACCCCGCCACGGCCGATTACCCCCGCGGCTTCCCGAATGCGAGCGGTAAACCCAGCGGCAACTGGTGGAAATTCGGCTTCCCCAATTTTTACGTTTCCGATATTCTGCAAATCTGCGAGTCGCTGACACGACTCGGCTACGGCAAAGACCCTCGTCTGGCCAATGCTCTGGAAATTATCCGGGGGAAGCAGGACGAACAGGGGCGCTGGCTGATGGAGTATGATTATTCTGGCAAGACCTGGGTGGACTTCGGCCCTAAAAAACAGCCGAACAAGTGGGTAACTCTGCGCGCTCTGCGCGTGTTAGATACGGTCTAGGTTTTCCAGAAAGGCATTTTTCATGGCTTCTCCGTACCGGTTTCCTCCGGAGTATTACCAAAAATCTTTAGAGGTGCTGGAGACGGCGCTCAAGCTCGGCGCGTACGAGTCGTGGCGCGGCCGCGATCCCGGCCCGGGGTACCCTGTCGACGCGCGTTACGCCGCCCTGCCGGCTTTAACGAAAAACGACATCCGGGCGCACTTCCCGGGGGGTTTCGTGCCGCCGGGCAAAGACGTCCGGCAGGGACTGGCCCGCGGCGAGATAAACTTCGTCCAGACCAGCGGCTCCAGCGATGCCGTCCGGGTGACGAATATCTGGAACCAGAGCTGGTGGGACGCCTCGGAGAGGGCTTCCTGGAAGCTGAACTCCCACGCGGCACGCCTGGCGGGTTCAGACCGTCCGGAGGCCATCCTCGCCAACGCCCGGAACGTGGGGTTTATCTCGGACGACGGAGACCTTCCCATGGAAAAGAGAAGATTAGCCCGCTTTCTCTATCTCAACGAAAAGACCGACCCCTCCCGCTGGACGGACGGCATCATGGACCGCATGCTCCGCGAGCTGGAAATATTCAGGCCGGTCATCCTGGAAGCCAACCCCTCGCTCCTGGCGAAACTTTGCCGCTACGCGGCGACTCAAAAGAAAATCGTTTATCAGCCCGGGCTAATTACCTTTACCTACGAATACCCTTCGAGCCTGCACCTGCGTCAAATCCGCCATGTCTTTAAGTCGCCCCTCGCCAGCTCTTACGGGACGACCGAAACCGGCTATATTTTCATGCAGTGCGAAGCCGGCAGGTTACACCAGAACAGCGAGGCCTGCCGTGTGGACATCCAGCCGCTAAAAAAAGAACACGGCGGGCCGGACGTGGGCAGGGTCCTGGTGACCACTTTCGACAATCCCTGGTATTACATGCTCCGCTTCGATGTCGGCGACCTTGCCCGCGTGGATAAAGAGCGGCGCTGCCCCTGCGGCCGGGATTCCGGCATTATCCTCTCGGCTATCGAAGGCAGGTTCGTCAACGCCACGCTGGACTGCCAGGACCGGCTGGTCACGCTGCGCTGTCTCGATGACACGATGGGAACGGTTAAAGACCTCGACGAGTACCGCCTGGAGCAACCGGCGCGCGGCGCCTACACATTATATCTTTCCACCCGGCGCCAAGACCACGAAAAACTGAATGAGGAAGTGACCGATAAATTGCGTAAGATCTACGGGAACGCCGCCAGGATATCCATCGTTTACGAGGACTTTCTCTGCCCGGAAGACTCGGGCAAATACTGCCTGGCCAAGACACATTTCCCGATGAAAATAGAAGACTACCTGGACGC
>CAYXOZ010000049.1:0-2235 GCA_964467135.1 uncultured Dehalococcoidaceae bacterium | reverse complement strand
AAGGTTGCTGACATGACACAAAAAATCAAGCCGGTTTATCTTTTCGCCGGGGGGCGGGCGGGGAACCGCAAAAAGCAGAACGTCCTGCTACAAAGGATGTTCCAAGAACTTGGCATTGCTTCGCCGAGTGTTGCCTACAGCGGCACCGCCAGCGGCGACGATAAAAGCTTTTTCCGGTTCATCGCGGGGGAGCTTACGGCGGCGGGGGCGGATAAAGTGACCCACGCCGTCATCGCGGCGGCGAGTGCGGACCTGAAAAAAGCGCGTTCCGCGCTGGAAACCGCCGATATCGTCTTTATCAGCGGCGGGGACGTGGAAGCGGGGATGGATGTTTTAAGAGAGAAGAATATGCTCGACCTCGTCACAGGGCTCTACCGGCAGGGCAAGCCCTTCTTCGGGATTTCCGCCGGGGCGATAATGCTGGCGGACCGGTGGGTGCGCTGGCGCGACCCCGATGACGATAGTTCCGCCGAGCTTTTTCCGTGCCTCGGTTTCGCCCAAGTAATCTGCGATACCCACGATGAAGAGGGAGGCTGGGAGGAATTACAGTCGGCGTTAAAGCTGGCGGAAGACGGTACCAGGGGCTACGGCCTGGCAACGGGGTCGGGGATTAAAGTCACTCCCGACGGGAAAGTGGAGGCGCTGGGCGGGGATATCTATGTTTATGTCAATAGCCATAGTAATGTAGAGCGCTTAGAAAACGTATTGCCCGTCACTTAGCATAATTGTCCGTTACTCACCCCCTTCATCCCCCTCTCAAACAGGTTTATTCATATATAGTCTATCATCGTTTGTTTGAGAGGGGGAGTAAATAGAAAGAGGGGTTTTCACCCCTCTTAAACTCCCCTGACAAAAAGACGGAGTGAGAAAGATTTCGGTTTCCCCTTCACCTCTCTTAGACACCCCTGACTAACCGCTAGTTGCTTAGTCCTGTTGCCCACTTACCATAAACGGTGTAGAATTAATTTGTAGGCCGGCGAGAGAAATCGCCGGCAACAGGGAGCAAAGAGATGGAAATCGTTTTCGATAAGAACGCCGCCAAAGACAAAGAGGTGGAGAAGACCGTAAAAGAGTTTCTTGGTAGTATTGCCACCCTCGAGAAAGCCAAGAGCGTGCCAGTAATAATTTTCCAGGACGGCGTTAAAAAGAGCTACTACATCCGCTGCGCCGTCACGGGCAAGACCATGGCCGATATCATCAGCCTGGACGCCCGACTCAATCCCGAGAGCGGCGAGACCTTCCGGGGCAACCGCGAAATACTCGAATCGCACAATACCTTCCGCCGCATGAGGGCCGACGCCGAAAACGAGCGCGAGTTCAACGACATCATCGCCGAATACAACACGTCCTACCTGCCCAAGAAACCGCTCAAGGTCTGGGGCGGCCAGCACCGCTCCCGGGCCATCATCGACGCCTATCTCCAGAAAAAGGTTTCCCGCTACCACGGCTTCCGCGTCTACTTCAACCTCTCCAAAGAGCAGCGCATCGAGCTCGCCATGATATCCAACACCAGCATCTCCGTGTCCAACGACCTTTTCGACCGGCAGATGGAAGAGACCTACATGGGACCGCACCTGAGGAACTGGTGCGTTAAAGTCGGGCTGCTCAAACAGGGCGAGGACTTCCCGGACGTGGGCTCCCACGCCGAAAGGATTACGACGCAGGGCGCCCGCAGCTTTATCGTCAACTATTTTAAGGGTAAAGAAATCGGCGAAAAGGTCATCGACGCCGAGCTCGACCGCAACGTCTACGAACCTTATTTGTGCCAGACCGGCATCTTCCTCGACGAGGAATACCAGAAACTGACCGAAGAAAAAGGCGGCAGTCTCTGGACGGACAAAGGGCTCATCGAATCGGCCAAAGCCTTCGCCAAGCTGCACAAAGCGCAGTACGACGCCATCCGGAAAAGCAAGTTAGACTTCAAGGTCTTCCGGATGAAAGCCATGGCGCCCTCGGTGCTGACCGCCTGGAGCTTCGTGGCCGGCCTTTTACAGGCGCACCCCGCCCGACTCGCCGTGCATCTCACGATCCCCCCGTCCCCTAAAGATGCCCCCGACCCCCTCAACTCCGCGGAGATGAACCAGTTCCGTTACTACCAGGACATCGAAACCTATCGCGGCCTGGGCACGAGGTCGATTATGAAAGACCGCCAAAGGATGGCGCAGGTGTTCCTGGCGAGGAGCATCGACGCGGCCGCCACGCTGGACAAAAAACTGATTAACCAGGCGGTCAACC
>CAYXOZ010000048.1:0-10432 GCA_964467135.1 uncultured Dehalococcoidaceae bacterium | reverse complement strand
CAGTAAAGCGCAGAGCTTGACCGAAGCCGGTCTCTTCTTATTCAAATAGTCCATCAGAAAAGCCACGGTGATACCCGTGTCGACGATATCCTCGACCACGAGCAAATGGCGTCCCCGGACTTTTGAACGAAGTCCCTGCGCCACTTTAACGCTGCCAGAGGTCCGGGTGCCGCTGCCATAGCTCGACAGCCGGATAAAATCGACTTCCAGGGGAAAATCCAGTTGCCGGACGAGGTCGGCCATAAACACAAAAGAACCCTTGAGAATACCGAGGAGTAACGGGTTTTTATCGCGATAATCGTGTGAAATTCGCCCGGCCAGCCCCGCGACGATAGAGGCTATTTCTTCGCGCGGGATAATAACATGAGGTATATCTGACGGTTTCATAACTAGGCAAATTATAGTCTTTACAGGCAGGCCTGTCTAGGCAAGAGTAATAAGTTAAGGGGCGTTCAAGAGGGGTGAAACCCCTCTTTTTATCTTCCCCCTCTCCGCTGGCGGAGAGGGGGATACAGGGGGAGAGGTAAGAAAGGGAAAGCCTCCTTGACACGATAGCTGGTCGTCATATACCATGCTAAAGAACAGAAACGGAGGAACAGAGAATGACGGCGACCAGATACGGAAAATACGTGAAAAAATTGGCCTTCCGGGACGGCCCGGGATTCTATCGGCAGGTTGCCACCCTCGACGGCAAAGACCTCGGGATGGAGGCATATATCGAGTACGGGGCTTATTGGGCGCCCGGCATTATGGGCGACGGGTCTTACCGCGCGCACACGCATGACTTCGACCAGGTGATGCTGTGGCTGGGCGGGGACACCAACGATATGGGGGAGCTGGGGGCGGAAATAGAGCTATGCCTGGGCGAAGAGTGCGAAAAGCACATGATAACGTCCACCACCGCCGTTGCCGTGCCGAAAGGCATGCCGCACTTCCCGGCGAACGTTACCCGGATGGACAGGCGCTTTATCTTCCTGACCGTGAATACCTCGGGTAAGTATGCGGAGAAGCCGCTGTCCGCTAATAAGAAGGCTTTCGATAAGCCGCCGGTGATGATGTTCACCGCTAAACACCGGGACAACATCATCAACGTCCCGTTTATGCGGAAAGGCGCTTGGACCTACGGGCCCAAGAACCCGGACGACTCCGGGGGTTCGTTGGCGTTTATCCGTGGCAAAGAAAACATGTTCGATTTCCTGATAATGTGCGAGAGCATCAAGAAAGCCCCCTACCGCTTCGGTCCGGAGCCGGACAAACCGCACGTGCATCCCAGGCCGGAAATACTTACGTTTATCGGGACGGACCTGAACGACCTGTCCAAGCTGGGGGCCGAAGCGGAAATATACCTGGGCAAAGAGATGGAGAGGCATGTCATTAACGCGCCCACGGCTGTGGTGATACCGGGGGAACTGGCGCACTGCCCGCTGGTAATTACCAGGGTTGACCGGCCTTTTATCCTTACCGATATAAGGCCTTTCGGGAGCCCGCCGCCGGTGCCGGGGAAACTTTAATCGGCAGTAAAGCCGTTATTCTATTTTCTTGAACTTGCTGCCCGGGGTGTTGCAGATGGGGCACCTGTCCGGTGCGCCGCCCTCAACGGTATTACCGCAGACCGGGCAGACGTAGTATAGGGTGTCTTTTAACGGCTTCCCTGCTTCCAGGTTTTTCAAAGCGGCCTGAAAAAGTTTGTGGTGTATCTGCTCAACCTGGTTGGCGCCGTCAAAGCTGATGACTGCCGCCTGGTTCTTTTCCTTTTTGGCCTGCTCGATAAAGCCGGGGTACATCGTCGTGAACTCATATTGTTCGCCGCCGATGGCCGCACTCAGGTTCTCTTTGTCCGTCTTTATCTCCCCGAGCACTTTAAGGTGGTTGCGGGCGTGGACGGTCTCCGCCTCGGCGGCGGCGCGGAATAAGCGGGCGACCTGTTTGCTGCCGACTGCATCGGCTTTCTCCGCGAAGAAGGTGTACTTACGGTTAGCCTGGCTTTCCCCCGCGAAGGCCGCTTCGAGATTTTGTTTGGTATCAGACATGTGACCCTCCCTGTTAATGACTTTTTTCAAAACCTATTATAACAAGAATAGCCGGAGATTCAAGTGACAAAAGTAACGTACCGGATATGAGATACCAATCAATCAGGAAGGACTAAAGCCACATCGATATGGATGGGGACTTCCAACTCTACCGCTAGTCTGCCGTATTTTTGTTTTAGCTCAAGTTCCAGTTTCTCCATCACTTTTACGTGAACGTCATCCGGGACACGCTTGGAGGTGGAATAAGATTTCTTCGCCATGTAAGTCAACATTTTGTCCGCGCGCACGCGTTGCTTCCATTGCCAGCGGCCGCGCACCCATTCAATGTGACGCCCGATGCTGGCAACATAGTCCGGCAGGTTTGTTTCACTGTTCATCCCTATGTGTCTCGCCGGGTAACCAAGTTCGGCGCACAGGGCCCTGTATCTTTCCTTAACGTAGTCCACTTCCAGGCCGCTGCCGGTAAACATTAAAATCAGGGGTGCGCCCGGCTTGAGTACTCTAAAAACTTCCCTCATGGCTTTTTGCCAGTCGCGTATCAGGTGGAAAACATGCACCGCCACCGCAATATCGAAAACGGCGTCGGCGAACGGTAGAGCTGTGACATCGGTCTTTTGAAAAACGACCGGTAAAGGCGGGTGCCTGCGGGAGAGTTTTTCTGCCAGGATTTTCAGCATTTCCCTGGATATGTCTACGCCGGTAACGCTGTATCCCCTCTTTGCCAGCGGGATAGCAATCCTGCCCGTCCCGATGCCCGGCTCGAATAGCTTATTATATTTTATTGGCGGATATTTTTCTGTAAGAAAATCCAGGACGGCACTAAAACAGCCTTCGTCCAGGGTGCGCGTCTCATCATATACCGGGGCTATAGAGTCGAAAGTAGCAGAATCCATACTTTACAATTAATCAACCTGATTCCCTCGCTAATAGTCTTCCAGTCCCCACTCTTTGAACATTGCCTTATAAAAATCGGGACGGGAGAAGTCCCCCTGCATGAAATAGTAGTTGCGGCGGTAGGCGAAGCCCTGCGACTGGAACCGGGAGAGGTCCGCCATAAGGTCGGGCAGCTTGGCCGCCGGAAAAGCGAACATCATCTCCCCCTCGTCGCAGAGCGCCCGCTGGTACTCGCCGGGGTCGGGCAATACCACCCAGTAGCCGTCTTTGAGCATGGGCGTGACGACGGCATGGGCGCAGGAAGGAGGAAAATAACGGCCGCCAACCTGCGGGACTTTATCCGGACCAAACGAGAGCAGCAGGCTGCGGAGCTGGGAGGTGTTGGAATATATGATAATGACGTCCGGCTTGAAAGTGGCGCTCTTTAGCGGCGCGGTCAGAATGCCGATATACTTGCCGTAGTCGAACATGTCATAAGGGTGCATGCGGGTAGGGTTCATCCCTTTAGGCAGGGGCACCATGCCGTAAGCCATGAGGGCGGCGGGGCACCAGTGGTCTTCTTTAAGCATGGCGACGGTGGCGCCTTCCCGGCGCGTCATGGCGAAAGCCTGGCACTGGGCGTAGTGGGTATTGCGGTCTTTTTTGGGGCGGAGGGCCCCGGCGGGGATGTCCGACTCTTTTTTCAGCATTTTCACCGCAACGGGCGAGGTCCGCAGCAGCAGGATATTCTCCAGTTCTTCGCCGTAGCGGTTATATTCCTTTACGGTAGTTGTAGCCATATGCCTCCTGACTTTGTTGCGAGAGAGTGTTTTTAAAGAAACAGTCTATTTATATTGGCTCGCTTTTCCGGAAGAGACATGAATGATGGGCAGCCTGATATTCCGGATGATGACCGGTCCGTGCGGGACACCCGCCGGTATGCAGGCGCTGAAACTCCTGTCCACGATGTTTTTTTCATTATCGATAGTGATTTCAATCTCCGCGCCGAGGTCCTGGATATTATCGTAGTTTAGACCGAAAAAGCCGAGCACCTCGTTGAATTCGTGGGTATGAGATTCGCAAAGCTTCACTTCTTTCTTGGCGCCGGGCAATATCCACTTGGCCTCGGCGTAAAATTCCGCGTCGGGTACGGTATCGGCATCCACCTGAACGACCGGCTTCACGACCTTGGGGTCGTTCTTAACGCGGTAAGGCGGATACTTGGCGCTGGCTTTAGGTGTATCCACGACATATTTTGCGTTTCTGCCTTTGTGCATTGCTGACCTCTTTCTTAAAATTATTAGATGTTTCGACTTTTAAATATATTTATCGCCCGAACCCAGCGTCAGGTGGAACATCGGGGCGTCCATGCGGCGGAAGACCAGCGGGCAATGTTCCATATTCGCCGGTATGTATACCATGAAGCTTTTCGTGAGAATGAATTTTTCATCCTCCAGCCAGAACTCGATCTCGCCCCTGAGGTCGGACGGGTCGTCCGTGTTGGTGCCCATGTAGCTGAAAATCTCGACAAAGGGGTGGGCGTGGGGCATAATGCCGGGTACCTTGCCGCTCTTGACCAGCTCCGGCGTTACCAGGTCCGGCGCCATGAACCTTGGCATCTGCCGCTGGTCTTTCATCGTGGAGGGCCACTGCCAGGTGTACTCTCCGTAGAAAGCGCCGGGGAGGACCTCGTTATCCATCCAGATAACGTGCTCGAGCCCCAGGCGGTAGCCGTCCCGGTAACCCTGGACGATTTGCTGGGGACCTTTGTAGCCGGGCATAACGATGCCCCTCTTTAGCTCCGTGGTGATATACTTGCCGTATTTAGATTTTCCCATAAGTCTTTTCTCCTTTCTCGTTCATAAAAACAATATCAAAAAGAGGGTCTTAATTGCAAACGGACGGGACTCAGTCCAGTTTTCTCAATCTCGGGATAAACATTAATGCCGCTACGCTTAAAACGACCAGTATTATGGCCATTCCGCCCACCGCCCACTCTACCCCCAGGCTATCCACGAGAATGGCGGCGAAAAAGGTCCCGAAGCTGGAAATCCCGAACTCGACGCCGTAAAAGCTCATGACCCTGGCACGGTATTCCGGCCTGGTGTAGGTCTGCAGCAGCGCTACCGGCAGCGTCATCCGGCCCGCCTGGCCGAGGCCTACGCCCACCATCAGCGCGATTGATACCGCCCATATCGTGGAGAAGGAGAAGAACGCCAGTGAAACCCCCAGGATAACGCCGCTCACCAGCATCATCAGTCCGCGTTTTTTGTTGTTCGGCAGGGACGCCAGGATGATGGCGCCCCCGATGGACCCGGCGCCCGTCACGAGCTGTAACAGGCCGAGCCCCGTCGCCCCCACCTTCAGAATGTCTTCGGTAAAGATGGGCAGCAGCTGCTGGTAAGGCATCGAGAAAAATACCATGCAGAGCACCGCTACGAGTACATAGAGTATGTCGCGCTCTTTTTTTATGTACCTTATCACATTGGAGATATCGTTGATGATATTCGAACCGGCGGTGCGTACGTGATTGCTGGTATAAGGTACGAATAACATAAAAAACCAGGAGAAAGCGTAGACCACGGCCATGCCGTAGTAGACCGGCTCGAAGCCGTAGGCGTCTATCGCCACGCCTGCCGCGACCGGCCCGATCAGACGTAACGTGTTTTGCCCCGCCAGGTTAAGCGCGATAGCGTTGGTGACCAGCTTCTCGCCGACTACCTCTATTATCATCGCGTCCGTGGCCGGCCCTTTGAAAACCGTGCTGACGCCGTCGCAGAAAGCCATCGCCACCAGGAACCACCACGAGCCGGGATTGTCCGCGGAGAGATAGCCGGTCGTGAGGCTTATTCCTATGCCCGCCGCTATCAGGACGTCGGCGATGCTGGCATACTGGATGAGGGTCTTTTTCTGGAACCTGTCGGCGAGGGCTCCGGCCAGCGGGCTGACGAGCAGCAGCGGCACCGCTCGACCCAGTATCAGGACGCCGAGCAAAGTGGGAGAGCCCGTGAGCCGGTACATCAGCAGCCCCATGCTGAACTGCCGGATGTTCATACCGAGGGCGTTAAACAGCCGGCTCAGGAAAAACATGCGGAACGCTTGGTTTTTTAAAGAGTCGACGGCCTTTACTTTACCGGGCAGTGCTCTGATTTTCTCTAAAAAAGACATCGATTATTCGCTATATAACGACTAAACGCAAACACAACTCGAAGGAAAAACCGGGGTTTTTCCTTTCGTTATCTTTCCAGGCTACATGGCTTTAGTCTTTTGTGACCGGCTTCTTGTCACGGCCGAACACGAAATAGATTATAGGACCTATAATCCCGATAAGAACGATTACCAGTACCCATACAAGCTTGTTGTTGCCCGTCACGTGTTCCCGCCTGTCCAGGTCGATGATAGCGATGAACAATAGCGCTATCTCGACGATTAACAGCGGTATCAGGTAGGGTAGCGCGTTTTTTGAACGCTTCAAACTCACCGTTCACAATCTACTTCTTTTTCGCGGCCATATCCTTAACGGCAAAGTCCAGTCCCAGCTCCCTGAGCTTTTTCGCGGTGGGCACGCCTTCTTTCGTCCAGCCGCGTAATGAATAATATTTGTCCAGGAACTCTTCATTATGGCCGACAATCTGTCCCTCTCCCGGGGCTTTACGGGTGTGCAGAGGCTCGGTGCGGATACGGGCAGGCAGGATGTCCTGCCTTCGGCCGAATCCCTCGCGGACGTTAAACGCCCTTTCCAGGTTGAACATACGCGCCCCCGCTTTTTCCAGCTCTGCATTCGAATAGGCGTCCATGCCGCGGGCGGCCGCCACCAGTTTCCCGAAGAGGTCCATCCAGCCCCAGCCGCCGGAAAAAGCGCAGGCGACGCCGCACTCGTGCCAGGCGGTATTATCCTGGTTATAGATGACGATGTCCGCGTTACCTTCATCGAAGCGGTCGGTGGGGTGGGGAAACGGGGCGCCGAAGATATCCTGGGCGGCATAGCCATAGCAGTGACTGGCGCCGACGCTCGCGGTGGCATAGTTATAGCCCTGGGACTTGGCGCCGCGCGGCTCGTAGGCGGGCAGCTCCATGCCCTTGACATGTATGGCATAAACATCGGCGCCTTTGCCGATTTTGCCGGCGACGCGCATCGTGCCCTCGGCGAGTGTGTCGCCGATACCTTCGCGGTAGCCTATCTTCTTAATCAGGGCGACCATCGGGGCGGTCTCCCCGAAAATGAGCTCCAGTCCGTCCGTATCGGACTTCTTCAGCAATCCCTTCTCGTAAAGCTCGTAGGCGAAGCCGATGGTATTGCCGGTGCTTATCGTGTCCAGACCGAGGTCGTCGCAGAGCTGGTCGGCAGCGATGCTGGCTTCGAGGTTATCGCTTTCGATGGAGCCGGTAAAAGCCCAGATGGACTCGTATTCTGGCCCCTCGGAGTGGGCGCCGGCGTAGATGCCGGAAGGGACGGTATGCACCTTGCCGCAGCGCGCCGCGCAGGAATAGCAGCCGATATCGCCCACCCTCAGCTTACGGTACTCGGCGCCGAGGATTTTCTTATAATCGATGAGCTGCCCGTAGCGGAAGTTGCGCACCGGGTAAATGCCGATAGCATTAGTGACGTCCTGCGTGGTGGTCGTGCCCCACTCTTTATGGCTCTTAAAACCGCCGTTGGCGAGTATCGTGCTGACCTGCTGCTTGGCCAGCTTCTCGTAGGCGACTGGGTCGGCGAGGAACAGTCGCCGTGTCGCCGTAATCGCCACCGCTTTGAGGTTCTTGGAGCCCATCACGGCGCCGGTGCCGCCGCGACCGGCCGTGCGGCGGTCGCTGACGACAGCCGCGTATTTCACCAGCTTCTCTCCGGCGGGGCCGATACAGGCGGTGCGGGTGTTTTTGCCGTGCTTGCCCACCAGCCACTCCTGCGTGACTTTGGTATCCTTCCCCCAGATTTCCGCGGCATCCAGGACTTTACAGCCTTCCGGGGTAAGATGAAGATAAGAGGGCTTTTCCGCTTTGCCTTCTAAGATAATTATCTCGTAGCCGGCGAACTTCAGCCAGGCCCCGAAGTCCGCCCCGCAGACGGAGCGGGTGAACGTGCCGGTGAGAGGGCTCCGCGTGCAGGTCATCCAGCGTGATACCGCCTGGGCTGTAGTGCCCGCCAGCGGCCCGTTAAGCATCAGCAGCTTATTGTCCTCCCCGAAGGGGTCGGTGCCGGGTTTTAATTCGTCGTAGAGATAGCGGACCCCGTAACCCCTCCCCCCGACGAAGTCAACGGCTACTTTTTCCGGGACCGTCTCCGTGCTTACCTTGCCGGTGGTAAGATTTACCCTGAGTATTTTGCCGGTATTCAATGCCATTGTTTCCTCCTTTTTCCGCCGGGTTTCTCAGCCCCCCAGGACGATATAAGCGATATGGACTTTATCGCCGTCATGGACCGGCTGTGACAACGGCCGGGGAACGGCGATGGCGCCGTTGATAAAGATATTCATGCCTTTAGGCAGCCTGCCGTTACGCGTGAATATTTTCTCTTTTAGCCGGGGATAACGCCTCACGAACTCGCGGAGGCACTCGCCGACCGTGCCTCCGGCAACATCAGTCTTAACGACACCTCCGACCAGGGCTTGCAAAGATGGCGGGATATTGATGGCCACGCTCATAACGATACTAAACCGATTATATCACTTTTGAGCTTGAAAGAGATAAAAAACAAAGACGGCTAACCCGAACCACCGGTCTGAATGACGCCGAAGTAATTTAGAATGAAAAAGATACTGACCAGGAACAACATCATCAGCACCACCCTTTTGACAACGGATTCCGATAGCCACCGGAGAAACTTTACCCCGAGCCACGTGCCCACAAAGCTGATGACGAGCAACACCGGAATATACCAGTAATACCGGGGCTCGAGACTGCCGCGCACCGTATAAGTGATGATACGGGCTATATCTATTAATACAGCTATTGCCGCGGAAGTGGCGATAAACGTTTCCTTTTTCTGGCCGGCGCTGAAAAGAAAAGCCCCGCGGATGGCGCCTCCCAGCCCGATAAGCCCTGTAACGAAACCGGTAACAATACCCCCGGTCACCAGAACGGGCTTCCTTCCCGGGAGCTTTAAGGAAACACCGAGCAGGGACGCCAGCGCGAACAGCCCCAGGAATATACCGATAGACAGGCTGATAGCCCCCGGCGCGACGATATCCAGAAGGTAGGCGCCGACAATAGCCGTAACGACAGCCGGGATGCCGTACCAGAGAACGGTCGGGACATCTATGGAGCGCCTTAGTTGCGTAGCTTTAAAAAGACTGCTGAAACCGTGGAAGAAAGCAATCAGTATAATCGCTTGCTTTACATTAATAATCAACGCCAGTAGAGGCACGGTCAGCGTCGCCGCGCCGAAGCCGGCAAGACTCGCGACTATTGCTGCCAGGAACGCCACCGCGAAGAAAAGCAGGGTCGTTATCATATAATACTAATTTGCTTTAGCCTAATAAGGTAAACGGATTCAAAATGGCTTTATATCTCAGTCGATACCATAATGCCGAAAATATATATACCAGCACAAAGCCGATCAGGGCCATGATCAAGGCGAGGAGCAGCACGCTGTAGACGGCCCCGAGCGAGGCGGCGGCGGGGGCAAAAAAATCGCCGCCGCGGTAGTCGATGAGGAGGAGAACGAGGTTCATCAGCAGAAAAGGCAGCACGATACAGCCCAGCCCGGAGAGTGAGCCTTTGAAATCCGCCCAGCTCAACCGGATATTGCCTGATATACAAACGGACAGGTACAGGAAAAGCCAGAACTGCCAGAGCGATAGATTATCAAAGGTGAAGATAAGCTTAATGATAGCCAGGGTGGAGTCGCCGAAAACGGTGAAATAGCCCGCTACCGGCGATTGTGGAGAAACGGCGCCCACGCTAAGGCTAATCGAGTCCCACACGCGGGCGCTGCCGGGAATAAGAAAGTAAAAGAGGGCGAAAAGAACGGCGCAGCCCAGCACCATCGGGCCGACGCCGATGAAGAAATTGCCCAGCACCTGCCAGGGATTCTTCGGGTTCCACTTATGATAAACGTACCCCAGCGTTCCGGTGACGGGGTCCGGCCGGAAGAGGCTGATATCCTCTATCCGGTGCCCGAATATCACGCAAAAAAGGGCATGTCCCAGCTCATGAATCGGCGTGCCCAGCCAGGCCACGAGGTAAACACCTTTGCTGCCGTAAGCCCTCTCCAGCGATTTAAAGGTAAGCTGGGAGATGAACTGGATGAGCAGACCGAAGATAAAGAGGCCGGCGAACAGCGAGACCATCTGGCCGAGGGTCGCTAGGAGGAGGTCTTTGATAAAGATAAGGACGGTCATTCAGCTTGATGATATCGGTAAGATATGGGGCTGTCAAGGAGGGGATGCCACTATTTCTTCCGGCCGGTGTACTCGAAGATTTTCACTTCCGGGATGAAACCGATGTTCTGCAGCGTGGTGCCCTGCTCCGAGGCGTGAACGAGCCGGAAGTCCGGCACCGCTTCCAGGGGGACGGGACTGATGAACGGG
>CAYXOZ010000047.1:4416-10710 GCA_964467135.1 uncultured Dehalococcoidaceae bacterium | reverse complement strand
GGCGTCTAAGAGGGGTTCATCCTGAAGGTTCACCCTGAAGGGCGCAGCCCCTCTTTTATTATCTCCCTCTTTCGAACAAATAATTTTTCGTGTTATGGCAGTGTAGCCGTTCGAAAGGGGGACGTAGGGGGTGAGTAAGTTGAATCAAGCGGAGATAAGACACCGCAAAGCTACCGCTTTTCACCAGGGTCTCTTGGGGTGACGGCGCCGGGTGTAATACGGGCTGTCCGGTTTCCTCGACTCTCTGGTTGGCGGCGGCTCATCTTTGGCCGGTTTTTCCATCTGGGATTTTCCAGGTTCTACTTGGTATAGAGTCTTGTAGAAGGGGAACATTATCGCCTCGACCGCCTTCTTCGCTCGCGCTTTAGCCTGTTCGTCTCCGGGTGTGGGGTTTTCTTTTTCCAGCTTATACAGGGCACGGTAGTAGGGAAGCACCATCGCCTCGACCATGTTGGCAGCCTCGAATACCGTTTTTTTGGACTCGGTGGCAGGTTTTTTGGGTTCGGGGACCGGCTTTGGCGCCGGGTGTAAAGCCCGGTAGGAAATAGACGCCTTTTCCCGCGCCGCTTTTCCTGATTTCTTTGGGGGACTTTCCGCCGGCGCTAAATCGACTTTCACGGTCTTGAGTAGCGCCTCCCGGCGGACTATGGCATCTTCCGTGTTCTTTATCAGGTTGAGGATGACGTTGTTCTGGAACGCGGCGCTTTTCTTGAGCTCCTGGGAGGCTTCGGACAGCCCTTTTATGGCCCCGGTGTGGCTGGAAAGGTGCTGGGCGTAGTCCGCGATGGCCGCGGTAAAGCTTATCAGGGCCTTTTCCGTGGCGTCCATTTTCTTTTCGGTGGCTTCTACCTGCCGCGCCAGCGTGTGGTCGCGCTCGCGGAAAATTATCACCAGGATAAAGATTCCCAGCAGTACGGAGCCTAGGATAACGACGAACATCGGCGGGCGCCTCTCAGGATAGTCCGCCGAGCAGCGACTTCAGGCGTTCCATCAGCGTATCTTTGAACTCGTTGAACTCTGCCTTGGTGACATAGTCCACCGTCTTGCCGTCCTTTTTCAGGGGGCGGATGAGGGGCGGCAGGCTCCTCTGCGTCGCTTCGATGACCGCCTCGGCCTGGTCGTTGGCTACAAGTTTGTTCAGCACCTGCCTCAGGTGGTGTCGGACGGTGTCTTCGCTGGCGCCCAGTTTTTCGGCTACCTGTTCGAGTTTGTTGCCGGCCGCGAAGCTGCTGAGAAACTGTATTTCTTTCTGGATGAGGATAGCCAGCAGGTTATCCATGTGTTTATTCAAGGCATTCAGGTTCTCGAATTCCGCCAGGGCCAGGGCTGCCAGCCCCGGTGCCATCAGCTCTTCCAGGATAGGCAGGCTGCCTTGGGAGACCACCCTGATAATATCGAGGAGTACCTCGGGCTCGGTGTCCTTGGTCAGGCAGGCGCTGGCGCCGCTCTTCATGGCTTCAAAGATTTTCTCGTCCTCCCTTTTCTCCATCGTCAGGATGACTGCTACTCCGGGCTGGCTGCGTTTGATGCGCCGGGTTATATCCGGGCCGCTGGACTTTTTATCGTTTATGCTCAGGATGGCGATGTTCGGCGGGTTGGCTTCGATATGGGTAAAAGCCTCCTCGTTGCTGGTGGTCTCGCCGGTGACCTCGAAGTCCTCCTCCCCGGAGAGAATAAAGTGGATCCCCTCCCTGAAGAGAATTTGGGGGTCGGAGAGAAATACTTTTACCTTTTCCATCTTTAACCTCGTTATTGAGTTATGGCCGATTATGCCCCTCATTTAATTTAACATGGGGATATAAAGATACGTCTAACGTTAGTTAAATTTTCGTAAAAATTGCGTAAACTTCTGATAAAGAATAGGTATGACCGTAGAGGATAGTTGAGGATGGAAAAAGCGTAGCTGGAACGGTAGGGGATTAGCTGCCTGAAGGACGGATAAATTTGTAGCCGATGCCGTGCTCGGTGACGATGATGTTGGGCGTCTCGGCGTTATCTTCCAGTTTCTGCCGGAGGTGCTGGATGTGCACGCGCAGCAGGTCGCGGGCGTCGACGTAGGTATCACCCCAGACCTTGGCCAGCAGGCTTTCGTGGGAGAGGATGCGTCCTTCGTTCCTGATTAGGTAGTAAAGTAGTTTCCGTTCTGTGGAGGTGAGCTTTACGGAGCGCCCGCCGAGGGTGACCTCGTTCCGGTTGAAGTCCACTGAGAGCTTGCCGCTGATGAAGGGGCGTTCTTCATCGGTCACCGCCAGTCCCTGGGCGCGGCGCAGCACCGCCTGCACCCTGGCTATCAGCTCGATGTGGCTGAACGGTTTGGTGATATAGTCGTCGGCGCCGAGCTCCAGTCCCTTGGCGACGTCGGTGTCTTCGCCGCGGACGGTCAACATCAGCACGGGAACGTCGGAAAAACGCCGTATCTCTTTGAGGACCTGGTACCCGTCCATGTCCGGCAGGCCGATATCCAGGATGACTACGTCCGGGCTCTCGGTCTCCACCAGCGAAACGCCTTCGCGGCCGTTGGCGGCGGATATCACCGTGGTGCCGCTCCAGCGTAGCTGGAAACAGAGCGAGACGACTTCGATAATCCCGGGGTCGTCCTCGATAACCAGAACCTTCATTTTTCTCCTTTAGGGTTACGCCGACCGTATGGCGGGGTGACGCGGTAGGGAAAACGAGAACGTGCTGCCTTTGCCCGGCGCGCTGTCCACCCAGATTTTGCCGCCGTGCAGCTCCACCACCTGCCTGGCCAGGGCGAGGCCCAGTCCCAGGCCCGGGTGGCGCTGCCGGTCCGCGCTGAGTCGACTGTACGGCTTGAACAGCCGGGATTGCTCTTCTCTGGCGATGCCGATGCCGTCGTCCTGCACGGCCACGACCAGCCCGGTATCTTCCAGGCGCGCCCTCACCATGATGTTGCCCCCCTCGTGCGTGAACTTGGCCGCGTTAGTCAATAGGTTAAGCATCACCTGCTCGAGCCGTTGTCCGTCGCCCCGGATGATGGGGAGGGAATCGGGGAGGTCGGTATTCAGTTTTTGTTTTTTACCGCGCAGCATCGGGCTGATTTGCTGGCAGGTCCCCAGGATGAGCGACCTCATGTCTACCGGTTCGACCTGTAGCTGGAGCTTACCGCTGCCCGTTTTAACGATGTCCAGCAGTTCGGCTAGCCTGTTTTCCAGGGTATTGGCGTTATGGATGATGGTCTGTATCAGCTTCTGGTGGGACTCATCGTGGCCCGCCTCGAGTTCCTCGGCCAGCAGACCGGCCGCGGCGATAATCGAGGTCAGCGGTGTCTTAAGCTCATGGCTGAGGGTATCGACGAACCTCAACCATTCTTCTTCCTTGGTTTCCATAGGACGCATTCATCCTGTGCCGGTATTGGCTGCCGGTGATTATCATTAATGTATCACTTTTTTTCAGGGGATAGCAAATACTCCACCCCGGCGCGCAGAGTCCGGTCTTTTCATCCCGGCGGAAAATTGAGTCAGCGCGACCTTATTTCGACATGCTCTTGGCGATGGTCTTTAAGAGGGAGAGGATGCCGATGATGGAACGCTGTACCTCCGGGGTCTCTTCCGCCAGTAACCTGGCGACGTAGGGGTCGAGCTGGCGGCTGTTATACCTCGCGCCTTCTTCAGCCACGCCGGACGCCTGCGGCGAGAGAAAACCGGCCAGCGTGAAAAGTTCGTCTTCGTCAAAGCCCAGTGGTTTGGCGATTTTCCGCAGAATCCTGGCCGAGGGGAAGCGTTCGCTTCTCTCGATGCGCCCCAGGTGAGATGAAGATACGCCCGATTCCGCCGCGAGCTCCTGGAGTGTTAGCGGGATGGAGATACGCTGCTGCTTGAGTATTTTCCCCAGTTCGTTATTCGTATAGCTACTCATGGCATCATTATATTTTGCCAAATGGCAAATGTCAACACTTTAACCTCCCATTTTTTGTCTTCGTGTCCATATTTGACTTTTTCCCAAGCTGATTCAACGGTTTTTTCCTTGACGTCGTAGCCTGCCGAAGCTATAATGATGGCGGTGCCCCCGTAGCTTAAATCAGTCCCGGTTTTCTCGTCTTTATGATGAAAATGACTAATGAATACGATGTTATTATCGTCGGCGGTGGTCCGGCTGGGATTTTCGCGGCCCTTGAGCTGGCCCAGGCGGACGGTCTGAGCATCCTGCTGGTGGAGAAGGGCAAGGACATTAATGAACGCCAGTGCCCGGTGCGGGACACGGGCAGCTCGTGCATAGAATGTCTCCCCTGTAACCTTGTTTGCGGACTGGGCGGGGCGGGCGCTTTCAGTGACGGCAAACTGGTGCTCTCTACGGAAATAGGGGGTCACCTGGGCGAATATCTCGGCGCCGGGCCGGCGGCGAAGTTGATAAAATACGTCGATGACCTTTACCTGAAATTCGGGGCGTCCCCAAAGCTCTACGGCGGTGACGGCGCCGTCGACGAAATCGGCCAGCGCGCCAGCCAGGTCGGCCTGCGACTCATCCCGATGCCGGTGCGCCATATGGGCACGGAAAACGGCTATGAGGTCCTCAAGGCGATGCGGGACTACCTCCATCCCCGTATTAAACTTAAGCTCGGCGGGATGGCGGCGAGAGTGCTCGTGGATGATAGTGGCGTCCAGGGCGTCGAAATGGAGGATGGTGAGAAATTTTCCTGTCGCTATCTCATCCTGGCGCCGGGCCGTGAGGGCGCCGACTGGCTTTCCCGCGAGGCCGAACGCCTGCGCCTGACCATGCGCCATAATCCTATCGACCTCGGCGTTAGGGTGGAGGTGCCGTACGAGGTCTTGAAGGACATGACGGACGTCCTGTATGAGGTCAAGCTGGAATATCAGTCGGTGAGTTTTCACGACCGTATCCGGACGTTCTGTATGTGCCCGGCCGGCCGGGTGATTACGGAATCGACCGGCGGCACCGACCCCGTCGTGACGGTCAACGGGCACAGCTATTCCGGGCAGCGGAGCGGTAACACCAATTTCGCCCTGCTGGTGAGCACCGATTTTACCAGGCCTTTCCACGAGCCGATTGCCTATGGTAAATACCTCGCCAAACTGGCTAATCTTTTAGGTGGAGGCGTGCTGTTGCAGCGCTTCGGCGACCTCCTCGAAGGCCGCCGCTCTACCCCCGAACGCATTGAAAAAGGTAAAGTAAAACCCACCCTTAAAAGCGCCACCCCCGGCGACCTCTCTTTCGCTTTGCCCTTCCGCCACCTCACCGGTCTCATTGAGATGCTGATGGCGATGGATAAGCTGGTGCCGGGCGTCGCCTCCGATGATACGTTATTGTACGGCATCGAGGTCAAGTTTTATTCTTTCCGCCCCCAGTTGAGCGCCTGCCTGGAGACTGAGGTGAAAAACATGTTCGCCGTCGGCGACGGCACCGGGGTGAGCCGCGGCCTGGTGCAGGCATCGGCTTCCGGGCTGGTGGCCGCGGTGGAGATATTGAGGAGAGCGGGATAAGCCTGACGTATTTTTGATATTATCTCTCTTGACAGTTGTCTCTCCTCCATCTACAATGTTAAGGTGTGTTTCATGCAGGGCATGGGACACTGGAAGTATAAGTTATCGGGGGTCAGACCGGTCTGTCTGCCCCTATAATATTGCCGAAAGCGAACCGGCGGGGACGTTTAATAGAAGGGGAGTGATGCTCATTGGCTGAAGTCATCGCTGGTCAGGATGAAAATTTTGACAGCTTACTGAAGCGTTTCAACCGGAAAGTCCAGCAGGATGGGATTCTGGCGGAGCTGCGCCGCCGGGAACACTACGAGAAACCCAGCGTCCGGCGCAAGCGGAAGAAGGCGGCTAAGAAACGCGGTTCCGCCCGGACGGGCCGGATGTTCCGGCGGGCGAGTCCTCGCTAACTCTAAGGTCTCTCAGGTCATTCCATGGAGCAAGAAGCAGTCCTCAAGAAGAAGTTGTCCGATGACCTGCGTCAGGCCATGAAGGCCGGCGACACGGTCCGGCGCGATACGCTCCGCATGTTGATTGCCTCCGTGAATAACGCCGAAATCGCCAAGCAGTCTCCCCTCACCGACTCCGATGTCCTCGGCGTTATTTCTAAAGAGGTCAAGCGGCACCAGGAGAGCATCGACGCCTTTAAGAAAGGTAACCGCGCCGACCTTGTCTCTAAAGAGGAAGCTGAAATGGCCGTTCTCCAGGGCTACCTGCCCGAGCAGATGACCCGCGATGATATTATCGCGGCAGCGCGCGAAGTCATCGCGGCTTTAGGGGCGAAAGGTCTCGGCGATAAGGGCAGGGTGATGCAGCAGCTCATGCCTGAGCTCAAGGGCAAAGC
>CAYXOZ010000047.1:0-4316 GCA_964467135.1 uncultured Dehalococcoidaceae bacterium | reverse complement strand
GCGCCACCCGGCCAGTGTTATTTCTTCCATCGCCGCTATGGCTTTAGCCACCCCTTCGTCCCCCCTTGAAAGCACCCCCTGGATTTGGCTCCACGCCGGGCTTTCTTCGTTGAGCTTGATGCCTTTCAGGGGCAGGCTGGTTCTTAATATAGTCAGGCGGCGGTTGAGGACTTCCTGGGAAGCCATGGGCAGCCACTGGAAGGGCGTGCCCGCCTTGGGCACGAAAGGCGCCACGTTGAGAGTGATGCGCGTCGCGCTCCGCCGGCGTTCGATTCGCTCTTTAATCGCCAGGCTCAGTTTAATAATGTCCTCGGTGTCTTCGTCGGTTTCCGTGGGCAGTCCGATGATGAAGTAGAGCTTTAGCTGGGTAAAGCGGTGCGCGGCAATCCTGTCCGCCGCCTCGAGGATATCTTCTTCCGAGATATGTTTATTGATGACCTCTCTGAGGCGCTTGGAGCCGGCTTCGGGGGCGATGGTGATGGTCTGGGCTTTGCCCTTTTCCAGCGCGCCGAGGATTTCGTCCGTGATGGCATCTATCCGCAGCGAGCTTATCGAGATTTCGGCATTCAGCTTGAGTAAACCCTGGAGAATCTCATTTATTTGCGGGTGGTCGGTGACGGCCGGTCCGACCAGCCCGATGCGGCGCCGCCGGTGCAGTCCCTCCCACGCCTGCTTGACTATCCGGTCCGCCGCGCCGAAGCGCATTGGCGCGAAGGCGGTGCTGACCAGGCAGAAGCGGCAGCCCCGCGCACAGCCCCGCTCCGCCTCGATGAGGAACAGGTCGCCGAGCTCTGTGTCCGGTGTGAGTACCACTGAGGTCACCGGGAAATCGTCGAGGTTTTTCGCGTATTGTCGGGCGACCGGTTTTTCCGGTGGTGCCGTCGGCACGTAGACGCCCGGCAGCGACGCCAGTGCTTTGAGAAGTGCATTCCGTTCCCCGCCGATGCCCTCGAACAGCGCCGGCAGCATCGCGGGCAGTATCGGTTCCGCTTCGCCGATGCAAAGGCCGTCGAAAAACGGCGCCAGCGGTGCCGGGTTGGCGGTGACGCACGGTCCCCCGGCGATGACCAGCGGATAGCTCTCGTCGCGGTCGGCGGAGAACAGTGGAATCCCTGCCGCTTTAAGAATGCCCGCGACATTGAAGTAGTCCAGCTCGTAAGATATTGAAAAAGCGAGGACAGCGAAGTCGGTCAGCGGCCGTCCCGACTCCAGCGCGAGCGGTATGTTTTTCTCGGCGGTGTCGAGGAAGACGCGTTCGCAAACTACTCTGATGTTGCTGTTGAGCAGTTTGTAGATAGCGTGAACGCCCAGGTTGGACATCCCCACGTAGTAGGAGTTCGGGTAGATGAGGGCTATCGGCAGCCTGCCCCCCCATTCCTTGACGATGGTTCCGTCCTCTTTGAGGGTGCGCGCCCCCGGCCGCCCCTTTATCTCCCGGGGTTTTTTGCCCTTGTCTTTCATGGATTTCTTAATCCGCGGACTATTTCCAGGTGTCCTTGAGCAGCCGGGCGTTAATCGGTATGACCCTGTCGGAGACCGCGCGGAGTTGCTGGCTGGTGCCCTGTTTCCCGAACAGCGCTACTTCGACGTGCTTGCCGTTGTCTTTGACCGCCTGGACGGCCCCGGCGAAGTCGTTGTCTCCGGCGACTAAAATAGCCACGTCGTAGTTTCCTTTATAGCTGTGGGTAATCATGTCGGTAGCCAGCTGGACATCGGTGCCTTTCTCGTAAGGCGGGACATTGGGCCACTGGTTGGTATACACCAGGCGTCCCAGTCGCAGCTCCGTGTACGGTATGGAGTTTACGCCCTCGAAGAAAGCCTGCTGTTGTTTATAAAGCTCGGGCTCCTGTTTCTGTCCCACTCTGGCGTTGTAATAGTAAATTCTGATGAGCTGGCGCCGGTTTAATAGCTTTCGGCAGAACCTGCCGATGTCGAGGTCGGTGCGGTTGAAGTAATTTTTCAACGAATGATATAGGTTGCTCCCGTCGATAAATATCATCACTCTCTCTCCCATCTCTCTCACCTCCTTTCCACGATTATTATACGTTACATTATATCGCGTTTTATGGTAAGAATGCGAACCTTTTTTCATTACGAGGCACCTTTACAGTAAATTACTGTATACCTCCAAGGGATGAGCTTGCCGAGAGGGGCGCTAGCCCCTCTCAATATTCTTCCCCTCTCCAGCCAGAAAAAATAAGGTCTGAAAAATGTAATAGGCTGGAGAGGGGTCAGGGGTGAGGCAGGAATTGCCCATAATTCAAGGCTGGTGTTATAATTGTCTGCATAGCTCCGCCGGAGGTATTTATGAAACTGAGTCGAGAAGAAGTCCTGCGCATCGCCCGTCTGGCCCGTGTGGCGTTGACCGAAGATGAAATCACCCGCATGAGCGAGCAGCTCTCCAACTTGCTGGAGCACTTCGAAGTGTTGCAGCGCGTGGATACGGAAGGCGTGCCGCCCACGGCGCAGTCGGTGACCCTCCAGAGCGTTATGAGGAAAGACGAGGTGGCGCCCTCCCTCCCCCCGGAGGATGTCCTGGCTAACGCCCCGCGCCGTGAGGGCGATTACTTTAGGGTCAGGGCGGTGCTGGAGTAGTCTGTTTCCGGGAGGTGTCTATGGACCGCGTCATAAAATCGTTAGTGTTATTGATGTTGGTTTTACCCCTGCTAATTTCCGCCGGTTGTGGTGAGGTCACTGGCACCCCCTCCGCCAGCGCCGCCGGCGAAATCGTTACCCTCCCCGCCCCCCGCCTTGACAGCGATTTTTCCCTGGAAAAATCTATCCTGGAAAGACGGTCGGTGAGGAGCTTTGAAAAAGGCGCTTTGACTCAGGCGGAGTTAAGCCAGCTCCTCTGGGCGGCCCAGGGCGTTACCGACCCCTCCGGCAAGCGTACCGCCCCCTCGGCCGGGGCGCTTTATCCCCTTGAGCTTTACGTCGTCGTCGGTGATGTCGAGGGCGTGCCGGACGGTATATATAAATACCAACCGGATACTCATACCCTGGTCAAGGCGCTGGATGGCGACCACCGAAAGTCGTTGTCGCAGGCGGCGCTGGGCCAGCCGAGCGTCCTTGAGGGGGCTGTCGATATCGTTATCACGGCGGTCTATGAGAGGGTGACCGGTAAATATGGCGAAGTGGGCGTGAGGTTCGTCCATCTGGAAGCGGGTCATGCCGCCGAGAATGTCTGTCTCCAGGTGGTCGCTCTGAATTTGGGCACGGTTACCGTGGGTTCTTTCAACGATGCCAGCGTTCAGAAGGTCCTGGGCTCTGCCGCTGAGGAAAAACCCCTGTATATCTTGCCGGTCGGCCGGACCGGCGATTGAGGAGGAAGCTTTGACATCCGATTTGACCCGTCTGACCATCCACGAAGCCCATGGTCTGCTTGAGGCCAAGAAAATATCTTCGCTGGAGTTGACGCAATCCTACTTGGCGCGCCTTAAAAACGTCGAGCCGGAGGTCAGGGCTTTCATGACGGTCACGGAAGAGTTCGCTTTAGAGCAGGCGCGCCTGGCTGATGTAGCCATTGCCGCGGGCAAAGCCGGCCCGCTGACCGGTGTCCCTCTGGCTATCAAAGACGTTATCTGCACTAAGGGCGTGCGCACCACCTGTTCCTCGCGGATGCTGGAAAATTTCGTCCCGCCTTACGACGCCGCGGTGATGGAAAAGTTGAACGCCGCCGGGGCGGTCATGGTGGGTAAGGCTAATATGGACGAGTTCGCTATGGGCTCGTCGACCGAGAACTCGGCTTTTTTCACGACGCATAATCCCTGGGCTTTAGACCGCGTTCCCGGCGGTTCGAGCGGCGGCTCGGCGGTGGCGGTGGCGGCGGGCGAGGCCGCCGGCGCGCTAGGTTCGGATACGGGCGGGAGCATCCGCCAGCCGGCGGGCTTTTGCAGCGTCGTGGGCTTGAAGCCGACCTATGGCCGGGTGAGTCGCTATGGCCTGGTGGCTTTCGCCTCCTCGCTCGACCAGATCGGGCCGCTGACGCAGGACGTCACCGACTGCGCTCTGATGATGAACGCTATCTCGGGACATGATAAAAGGGACTCCACGTCCGTGCCGGAACCGGTGCCGGATTATACCAGAGCTTTAAAAACGGACTTAAAGGGAATGAGGCTCGGCGTCCCGAAGGAGTATTACGTCGAGGGGATGCAGCCGGGCGTTTCTGCCGTCATGAAAGCCGCCATGAAGAAGCTGGAGGAGCTGGGGGCAAAGCTGGAGGAGGTCTCTTTGCCACACACCTCCTATTCCCTGGCGGTCTATTACATCATCGCCCCCAGCGAGGCGTCCGCCAACCTGGCGCGGTACGACGGCGT
>CAYXOZ010000046.1:0-10892 GCA_964467135.1 uncultured Dehalococcoidaceae bacterium | reverse complement strand
CCAGGTGGTGCTCGGCGACGCCCTTGAGCACCTCGGGGGACTTTTCCCACTGCTTAACAAGGTCGGCGCCGATGGCGGCGTGAGTGCCTTCCACCTCGCGGTCGACGGCCTTGCCGATATCGTGCAGCAGGCCGACCTTTTTGGCGATATTAACGTTGGCGCCGATTTCCGCGGCAATCATGCTGGCCAGGTAAGCCACCTCGACACTGTGCTCGAGGGCGTTCTGGCCGTAGCTGGTGCGGTACTTCAGCCGGCCCAGCAGCTTGATGAGCTCGGGGTGCAGTTGCACGCCGAGCTGTATCGCCGCCTGCTCGCCGGCGGTCTGGATGGCCGCTTCGACCTCTTCCTTAGCCTTAGCCGTCACTTCCTCGATGCGCGCCGGATGGATACGGCCGTCCTGTATTAGCCGGTTCAACGCGACGCGGGCGATTTCCCGCCGCACGGGGTCGAAGCTGGATAGCGTTACCGCCTCCGGCGTATCGTCGATAATGAGGTCGACCCCGGTAGCCTGCTCGAGCGCCCGGATGTTGCGTCCCTCCCGGCCGATAAGCCTCCCCTTCATCTCGTCGTTGGGGAGCGGCACTACCGAGACGGTGGCCTCCGCGACAATTTCCGAGGCGCTGCGCTGTACCGCCACCGCCAGAATTTCCTTGGACTTCTCATTGGCGTCTTCCTTGAGCTTGGCTTCCCACTGGCGGAGACGCCGCGCGGCTTCCTGCTGCATCTCGACTTCCATGGCGTCCAGCAGGGTCTTCTTGGCCTCCGGGCTGGACATCCCGGAAATCGTCTCCAGTTGTTTAAGCTGCTTGTCTTTGAGCTCGACGAGCTGGCCCCGGACCGACTCGATTTCCTTTTCTTTGTTGTTCAGGTTGCGCTCGCGCTGCTCGACGCCTTCAAGCTTGCGGTCGAGGGTCTCGTTTTTCTGGTTCAATCGGTTCTCCTGCTTTTGCAATTCGGAGCGGCGCTCACGGTAGTCGGTATCGGCCGAAGCTTTAATACGTTTGGACTCTTCCTGCGCCTGCTGTACGATGTCTTTGGACTCGTTCCTGGCTTCGGCCACCATCTTGGCGGCTTTTCTCTCAGCGAAACGCAACTGCCGATTGAAAATCATGCGCCGGGACAGGAAGGCCCCGAGCCCGCCGGCAATCAAGCCGATGATGAAACTGAATATCAAGGCGATATATACAATTGGTCCGCCTTCCACCTTGTACCTCCTTATTAGTTAAGTCTATTTCCTATATTAAATAAAAGTGTTATTAATATAATAAGGTAATTTACTCGCCCTTTTTACCCCCGCGCTCTTGCCAGATTCTGCCGACGGTCTCGTTGATAACTTCGTAGTTAAATCCCCGGCGGGACAGGTAAGCCCCCAAACGGCGGCGGAACAAGCGGTAGTCCGTGAGCGGTAAACGCCGGGCTTTACCCAGGGCGGCGCGGTAGGCGCTACCACTTTCGTCGATTTCACGGATAACGGCCTCAATGACATCAACGGGCAGCCCTTTGCGGCGCAGCTCCAGCGCGGTCAACCGCCGACTCCGCGGGCTGAACGATTCCCGGTTGTCTTTCCAGAAGCGTGCGAAGGCGGCATCATCGATAAGACCCTGCTCTTTCAGCCGGGCGAGCGCTTTATCCGCAGCCTCTCCATCAAAGCCGCGCCTGAGGAGCCGCTGCCTTATCTCGGCTTCGCTGCGGGGTCGATAGCCCAGCAGCCGGAGCGCCGCGTTCAGACAACTCTGGCAGCGGTCGATGCCGGCCAGCGCCTCCCGACGACTCTCCGATAGCTCCTGCCCTACCTTCAGTCCCTCTTTCACCGCGACCTCCGCCAGCAGGTGGAAGGCGGGCTTGCCGTCCAGGAAGACATTTATCCGTTTCTCCCTGGTCTTTCGTGCCTTAAGACCGGTTATCTTACTCATTTCCCACGACACCCTAAATAAACACAAAAGGCTGAAGCCTTAGCCTCAGCCTTGTTTTAGTCCGTTCCCGAATAAGCCGGCATATCCTGCCGACTCTATCATTCGTCGTCTGAAGATTCTATACGGGCGGCACTGGCTGAGGCTCTTATCTTTTCTTCAATTTCCCGGGCGAGCGCGCCGTTTCCCCTGAGGTACTGCTTGGCGCTTTCCCGGCCCTGCCCGAGGCGGGTGTCCCCATAGGAGAAAAAGGCACCGGCTTTGGTTATCAGCCCCAGCTCCAGACCTAAATCGAGGATATTGCCCTCCATGCTGATGCCGTGGTCGAACATGATATCGAACTCGGCAGTGCGGAACGGAGGGGCCACCTTGTTTTTCACCACCTTAGCTTTGACACGACTGCCTATAGCTTCGTTTCCCTGTTTGATAACTTCGGAACGTCTCAGTTCTATCCGGGTAGAACTGTAAAACTTGAGCGCCCTGCCGCCGGTAGTGACTTCGGGATTGCCGAAGACGATACCGACCTTCTCCCGCAACTGGTTGATAAAGACCACCGCTGTCCCTGATTTTCCAATGGCGGCGGCCAGTTTGCGCAGGGCTTGCGACATCAGGCGGGCCTGCAGACCCATCTGCGGGTCCCCCATATCCCCCTCGATTTCCGCCCGCGGTACCAGGGCGGCCACGCTATCGATAACGATGGCATCGACGGCGCTGCTCCTTACCAGGGCTTCGGTAATCTCCAGGGCCTGCTCTCCCGTATCGGGCTGTGAAATGAGCAGTTCATCGACATTGACACCGCAATTGCCGGCATAAGAGGGGTCGAGGGCATGCTCCGCATCTATATAGGCAACCGTACCTCCTCTTTTTTGTGCTTCGGCGATGATGTGCTGAGCCAGGGTGGTTTTCCCCGATGACTCCGGTCCAAATATTTCCGTGATACGTCCCCTCGGTATCCCCCCGATACCCAGGGCCAGGTCTAAAGCCAGCGAGCCGGTGGGAATGGCTTCGATGGGCGGCAGCCCGGCAGTCTGGCTATATTTCATAATAGAGCCTTTGCCGAACCGTTTTTCTATCTGGCCGATGGCCAGTTCCAGCGCTTTTTCTTTTTCCGTGGTCATCTCTCGCCTCACCCCCGATAATAGCACATCCGTTTCACCAAAACAAGTAGCTCGCAAAAATAAAAGGGGCGTTTAAGAGGGGCTCCGCCCCTCTTTTCTTTCTTCCCCCTCTCCTCTGAGAAGAGGGGGATTACGGGGGTGAGGTACAGGTATTAAATATTAAGCCTATTTCGACTACCAATGGATATATATACAAATTCCCCTGAAAAAAAAGTTGACAGACAGTACCCAGATATGTTAGATTTAATGTTTGGTGCTCAGAATTCAGTAATTAGCAGATAGATTGAGCTAAACACCTCAGTTTATCGCTAGAATTCTGGAATGGATGAGCGAACGCTCATCCATTGTAATTGTATGGGGGAAGCATGCCGACAATAAATCAACTGATCCGCAAAGGGCGGCGCAAGTCTCTCAAGAAAGACAAAACGCCGGCGCTGGGGTATTCTTATAATGCTCTAAAGAACCGCGTGAGCATGGGCAAAAGCTGCCCGCAGAAACGCGGCGTCTGTATTCAGGTCAAGACGACTACCCCCAAGAAGCCCAACTCCGCCCTGCGCAAGATAGCCAAGGTGCGGCTGACCAACCACGTCGAGGTCACGGCCTATATCCCCGGTGAAGGCCACGAGCTCCAGGAGCACTCCGTCGTCCTCATCCGCGGCGGGCGCGTCCCGGATCTGCCGGGAGTACGCTACCATATTATTAGAGGAGCGCTGGATACCACCGGCGTCGCCAACCGCCAGCAGGGCCGCAGCAAGTACGGCGCCAAGAGGGGTAAGAAGGCAGCCGCCGCTGAAGCGGCCGCCCCCGCTGCCACCGCTTAGTTCGAGGGAACATTATGCCGAGAAGAGCCAGGTCATTTAAAAGAGAAATCAGCCCGGACGCCAAGTTCCGCAGTGCTACCGTATCGCGTCTCATCGGGAAAGTGATGCAGCGCGGCAAGAAAAGGACGGCGGAGAGCATCGTTTACGGCGCGCTGGAGAAACTGGGACAGCAGGTCTCCAAGGACCCCGTAGCGGCGCTGGAACAGGCGGTCAAGAACGCCACGCCGCTCCTCCAGGTCAAACCGCGACGCGTCGGCGGCGCCACCTACCAGGTACCGGTAGAGGTAGCGCCGGACCGCGGTCTCTTCCTGGCGCTGACCTGGCTGGTGCAGTCCGCCAAGTCGCGTAAAGGCAAACCGATGTCGGAAAAGCTCGCCGACGAGCTCGCCGAGGCCTTCCAGGGTCAGGGTACGACGATTAAGAAACGAGAAGATACGCATAAGATGGCGGAAGCCAACCGGGCTTTCGCCCACTATCGATGGTAAGGGGTTCATTGACGACTAGCAGTGTTAAAACAACCAAGACAATAGCCGCGGGAGATAAGAAAGTGCCCAGGGAATTTCCTCTGGAGGACATACGCAATATAGGAATTATCGCCCACATCGACGCCGGTAAGACCACCGTCACCGAGCGGATACTCTATTATACCGGCAAGACCTATAAGCTGGGCGAGGTGCATGAGGGCACGGCCGTGATGGACTGGATGGACCAGGAACGGGAGCGCGGCATTACCATTACCGCGGCCGCCACCACCTGCTACTGGCGCGAGCACCGCATCAACATCATTGACACTCCCGGGCATGTGGACTTCACCGCCGAGGTGGAGCGCAGCCTTAGAGTGCTGGATGGCGGCGTCGTGGTCTTCGATGCTGTTTCCGGCGTGGAAGCGCAATCCGAGACCGTCTGGCGCCAGGCGGACCGGTATAAGGTCCCCCGCATCTGCTTTATCAACAAGATGGACCGGGTCGGCGCCAATTTTAGCCGCACCATCTCCATGATTGAGTCGCGACTCCAGGCTATACCCCTGGTGATACAGCTTCCCCTCAGCGCCGAGGAGTCCTTCCAGGATATTATCGACCTTATTACCGTGAAAGCCTGGCGGTTCAGCACCGACCCCGATAAAGACCCGGAAGAAATCCCCGTGCCGGAAGCGGAAAAGGCCAGGATCGAAGAACAGCGCCATAACCTTATCACCAAACTGGCTGAGTCCGACGATTCCATCATGATAGCCTACGTCGAAAGCAAAGAAATCAAGCCCGAAGAATTAAAACAGGCGCTGCGGCGGGTCACCCTGGCCAATAAAGGCGTGCCCGTTATCTGCGGCAGCGCCCTCAGGAACATGGGTATGCAGCCCCTCCTCGATGCCGTCGTCGATTACCTCCCCTCCCCACTGGACGTCCCGCCCGTCGAAGGTATCGAGACCCGCACCGGCCACAAAGCGACCCGCGCCGCCAGCGACGACGCCCCGTTTACCGCGCTGGCTTTTAAAGTCGTCACCGACCCCTTCGTGGGTCGGCTCGTTTATTTTAGAGTCTACTCCGGCAAAGTCAAGGTAGGTGCGCAGGTCTATAATCCCACCCGGGACAGGCCCGAGCGTATCGGCCGGTTGCTCCTGATGCACGCTAATCACCGCGAGGACGTTGATTCCGCCGATACCGGCGCTATCGCCGCCACGCTCGGGCTTAAAAATACCTTTACCGGAGACACCCTCTGCGATTCCCACCACCCCATCCTCCTCGAGTCCATCCAATTCCCCGAACCCGTCATCTCCATAGCCATCGAACCCAGGACCAGGGCCGACCAGGACAAAATGGGCGAAGCCCTGCAAAAGCTCACCGAAGAAGACCCCACTTTTAAAGTTACCTATAACGAAGAGACCGGCCAGACGATTATCTCCGGCATGGGCGAGCTCCATCTTGAGGTTATCGTTAGCCGTTTGACCCGTGAGTTCAGAGTGGGTGTAAAAGTAGGCCGACCGCGCGTCGCCTACAAAGAAACGATTACTATTCCGGCGGATATCGAGGGCAGGTTTGTCCGGCAAAGCGGCGGCCACGGCCAGTTCGGCGTGGTCAACGTCAAGTTCGAGCCGCAGCCCCGCGGCAAGGGCTTTGAGTTCGTGGATGCTATCAGGGGCGCTGCTATTCCGCGTCAGTTTATCACGCCCGTCAAGGCCGGCATCATCGAAGCTATGGAGACCGGCGTCCTCGCCGGCTTCCCGGTCGTCGATGTCAAAGCCACGCTCTACGACGGCAGCTACCACGAGGTAGACTCATCGGAATTGGCTTTCAAGATGGCCGGCTCTTTAGCGCTGCGCGACGGCGTCCGTAAGGCGAAGCCCATCCTCCTCGAGCCCATCATGAAGCTGGAGGTGGTCACGCCGGAGCAGTTCCTCGGGGACATTATGGGCGACCTCAATGCCAAGAGGGGCCATATCAACAAGGTGGATTCCCAGGGCGAGACCTTCGTTATCCACTGTCTCATCCCCCTGGCGGAGTCTTTCGGCTATGCCACCAGCCTGCGCTCGCTGACCCAGGGGAGGGCGACGCACTCGCTGGAGTTCCATAGTTATGAGCCGCTGCCGGATAATTTGAAAGACGAGATTATTGAAAAGGCGATAGGCAAGAAAAATGGCTAAGCAGAAAATACGCATCAAGCTAAAGGGGTTCGACCATAAAGTCGTCGACCAGTCGGCGCGGCAGATACTGGAAGCGGTGGAGAGCACGGGCGCCGTGGCCGTCGGGCCGGTGCCGCTGCCCACCCGCATCAAGAAATTCAGCGTTATCCGCTCCCCCTTTATCGATAAAGACTCCCAGGAGCAGTTCGAGATACGCACCTACAAGCGCCTTATCGATATCGTGGAGACGACCTCCAAGACCATCGACGCGCTGACCAAGCTGAACCTGCCCTCGGGCGTGGAAATAGATATTAAACTTTAAAAAGGGCGTCTAAGAGGGATGAAATCCCTCTTCCTAACCCTCCCCTTCCCCTCAGGGGAAGGGGATAAAGGGGATAGGGCAAACGAATTAAACTATAAGGAACTTTTTAGAAACATTTAAAACTGGATTCCCGATCAGGTCGGGAATGACAGCGGAAAAGATTATGACTGAAGGAATTTTAGGTAAAAAGCTGGGCATGACCCAGATCTTCGGGGAAGGCAAAACGAAGGCGGTCACCGCTATTGAGGCCGGCCCCTGCACGGTATTACAGGTCAAGACCGGGGAAAAGGACGGCTACCGCGCCGCCAAGCTCGGCTTCGGCGAAATCGCTGGGGCTAAAAAGAAGGGCGATAAGAAAAAGAAACCAGCCTCCAAATTTAAATATATGCGTGAGTTCCAGCTCGACGCCGGCCAGAAAGTGGAAGCCGGACAGAAAATAGACGTCAGCCTGTTTAAAGCCGGCGACCTCGTTGACGTTATCGGCGTTTCCAAAGGTAAAGGTTTCGCCGGCGGCGTCAAGCGCTATCACTTCCGCGGCGGTCCCAAGACGCACGGCCAGTCCGACCGCTGGCGCGCCCCGGGCTCGGTGGGCTCTAACACCTCCCCCGGCCGCGTCTATAAAGGACTGCGCATGGCCGGCCACATGGGCGACCAGCGTGTCACCGTCAGCAATATCGAGGTGGTCTCCGCCGACCCCGCCCGCAACCTGCTGTTCCTCAACGGGGCGGTCCCCGGCGCTACTAACGGGCTTGTAATAATAAGAAAGTCCAGGAGAGTGAAAAAGTAATGCAGCTCCCCGTTTATAACCTCGCCGGCGAGGAAGTTAAAAAGATTGATGTCAGCGACGCGGTCTTTGCCGTGCCGTTTAACGAAAGCGTGGTGCACCAGGTGATGGTGGGCCAGCAGGCTAACGCCCGGCAGGGCACCGCTTCGACGAAGACCAAGGGCACGGTCAGCGGCAGCACCCGCAAGCTCTACCGGCAGAAGGGCACCGGCTATGCCCGCGCCGGCAGCAAGAAATCGCCGCTGCGCCGGGGCGGCGCGGTCACTTTCGGGCCGCATCCCAGAGACTACAGGCAGCAGATACCGAAAAAGGTACGCCGACTGGCCATAAAATGCGTCCTTTCCGCCAAGGCCACCGACGGCGAGCTTAAAGTGCTGGACAAATTTGATTTTACCGAGCCGAAGACGAAAAAGATGATCGAAGCGCTCCTGGCGCTGGGAATAGAGTCTTCTGCTCTCATCGTTACCCAGGAACCGGAAGAAAACGTTATCAAATCGGCCAGGAACATACCGGACATTAAAACGATGCCCGCCGCTATCCTGAATATTATCGATATCTTGTCCTATAAAACCCTGCTCATGACCGAGGCGGCGGTGCGGGTGGCGGAAAAGCTATGGGGCAACGGCCTGAAAGAAGGGGAACAATAATGCATCTGTATGAGGTGCTGCGCCGGCCGCTGATAACGGAAAAAAGCACGGCGCTCCAGTCCCAGAATAAATACGCCTTTGAAATAGCCGCTAAGGCGAACAAGCTGATGATTCGTCAGGCGGTGGAAAAGGCGTTTAAGGTAACCGTCACCGGCGTCAACGTCATCACCATGCGGGGCAAGACCCGCCGCGTGGGTCGTCGCGAGGTAAAGACCGAGCCGTGGAAAAAAGCGATTGTCACCCTGAAGCCGGGCGACAAGATTGAGTTTTTTGAAGGTGTCTAAACGTGAAAGGGGAAGCTAGGTGGCTATAAAGGTTTTCCGTCCCACCTCGCCGGGCAGGCGGAGGATGAGCGGCTATACCTTCGACGAGATAACGAAGGGCAAGCCGGAGAAATCCCTGCTCCGGGCGAAAAACAGCAAGGCGGGGCGCAACTTCCGCGGTAAGGTGACCGTCCATCATCGGGGCGGCGGTGAAAAGCGCCAGCTGCGCATCATCGATTTCAAGCGGGATAAAACAGATATCCCGGGTCGCGTGGCGGCCATTGAGTACGACCCCAACCGAACGGCGCGCATCGCCCTGATTTTTTACGCCGACGGCGAGAAACGTTATATTTTAGCGCCGGTCGGCCTGAACGTGGACGACAAGATAATGTCCGGTCCTAACGCGGAAGTAAAACCCGGCAACGCCATGCCCATGCACTCCATGCCCGCCGGCATCGAGATACACAACATTGAGCTCACCAAGGGGCGCGGCGGCCAGGTAGTACGCAGCGCCGGTGCCTCTGCCCAGCTCATGGTCAAAGAGGGCGAGTACGTCCTCCTGAGAATGCCGTCCGGCGAAATCCGCCGCGTGCGGTCCGACTGTATGGCGACCATCGGGCATGTGGGCAATTTAGAGCACCAGAATATCAGCCTGGGCAAGGCCGGCCGTAAGCGGCACATGGGTATACGTCCTACTGTCAGAGGCTCCGCCATGTCGCCGCGGGACCATCCCCATGGCGGCGGCGAAGGGCGTTCCCCTATCGGCATGCCCGGGCCCAAGACGCCCTGGGGCAAACCCGCCCTGGGCTATAAAACACGCAAGCCCAAGGCTTCCGACCGCATGATTGTGAAACGCCGGGAACGCCGCGGCAAATAGTTAGTTAGCGAGGAAAAATGTCAAGGTCAACGAAAAAAGGGCCGGCCATCGACGAAAAGCTGATGAAGCACGTGGACGCGGCTATACGCTCGGGCAAGAAGACCGTCATCAAGACCTGGGCGCGCCGCTCGACGATACTGCCCCAGATGGTGGGGCTGACCATCGGCGTCCATGACGGCCGCCGGCACGTGCCCATCTATATCAACGAAAACATGGTCGGCCATAAGCTCGGCGAGTTCGCCCCCACCCGCACTTTCCGGGGGCATACGGCTAAAGCCGCCGAGGCGGCCAAGAAGAAACCGGCGGAAGCGCCGGCCGAATAAGACAGGTGTGAAGAAAAGTGGAAGTTAAAGCTATCGCGAAAAACACGGGGTTCTCCACCACCAAGGTGCGCCCGCTGGTGAACCTGGTGCGGGGCAAAAAGGTTGACGAAGCCCTGCGCCTGCTCCAGTTCACGCGGACGCCCAAGGCGAAATACCTCGCCAAGCTGGTGAAATCGGCGGCGGCCAACGCGGAAAACAACTACCAGATGGACCCCGCCGACTTAAGGATAGTTAAAATATACGTCGACGGAGCGCGGATGATGCGCCGTTTCCGGGCGCGGTCGAGGGGGCGCGCCAGCCCCATTCTGAAACGCTCCAGCCATATTACCGTGGTCGTCTCGGAGGAGGTCTAATTGGGCCATAAAGTTCACCCGATAGGTTTCAGGCTCGGGATAATTAAAGACTGGCAGTCGAAATGGTATAGCGAAGCGCACTATGCCGAGTTCGTCCTGGAAGACAACAAGCTGCGGGAGAGCATCAGGAAGAAATACTCCGAAGCCGCCATCTCCCTGATAGAAATCGACCGCCAGGCTAAAGACGTGACCATTACTTTGCACACGGCCCGACCGGGTATCGTTATCGGGCGGGGCGGCCAGCGCGTCGATGAGATGCGGCAATATTTAGAGCAGCTTATCGGTAGGAAAATCCGGTTGAACATATTAGAGGTGAGGCAGCCCGAGCTGGACGCTTACCTGGTGGCCAGGTCCATCGCGGAGCAGATAGAGCGCCGGGTCGCTTACCGCCGCGCTATGAAACAGGCTATCTTCCGCACCATCCAGTCCGGCGCCAAAGGTATCAAGGTCAGCGCGGCCGGCCGACTGGCCAACGCGGAAATCGCCCGCCGCCAGACCTCTCACCAGGGGCAGGTGCCCCTGCATACCTTGCGGGCGGATATCGATTACGGGTTCACCGAGGCGCATACCATGCAGGGATGCATCGGGGTAAAAGTATGGATATATAAGGGGCAGGTCATGCCCGAGCTTAAGATTGAGACCGCCGAGGAGAAGCCGGCCGTAGCCGTGGTGGAAGCGGCACCCGCGGTCGTGAGTGAAGAAAAACCGGAGGTTATTGAAGAGAAACTCAAGAAACTGGTGGAAGCAGTCCCGGCAGCGGTGATAAAAGAAAAACCGGCGAAAGCCGTCGCTAAAGCGGCCCCGGCGGCCGAAGTGAAAGAAAAACCAATTAAAGCCGCCGCTAAGGCAATCCCGGCCGC
>CAYXOZ010000045.1:9308-10947 GCA_964467135.1 uncultured Dehalococcoidaceae bacterium | reverse complement strand
CCTCCCCCTCTCCTGCGGACAGGAGAGGGGGACACAGGGGGTGAGGTTCTCCCCATTATTCAGGCAAAAACAGCTCCGGCTCTTTGCGGACGGCGTTCAACCTCTGTTCAAATAACGGCAGGATTTCCGCCCACTTATCATCAATAATTCTTCTCGCGGCAACGGGGCAGATTCTGATACACCGGAAACAGCGCATGCATTTGGTGTAATCGGTAGCTACGACATCATCAAAACTGATAGCTCCCCAGGGACAGTTTTCCGCGCAGAGTCCGCAGTGCGTACAGTCTTGCGTCGTGCCGATGCGACCGTAAGTGGTCAGCGGCCCGCTCGGTAAGGCCGGGTCGAACCCTTTGGCAACGAAGGGATAATTGCCCTTTACGGTCAGGGTATGTGAAGCCTCCAGGTCGATTCCTTTAATTATCTTTTTACCGTACTCCCTGGCGGTATCAAGGTCCCCGGCATTCGGGCGTCCGGTGGCGATGTTCTGGCTGAAAGTATGCTCCCCGATAAATGCCGCGCCGGCTATTACTCTAAAGCCGCGTCCTTCCAGCCGTAATTTTAGCTCCACCAGGGCATCTTCGTATTCACGGTTGCCGTACATCACCACAGCCACCGCGGGTGTATTGTTACCATTGATACCCGAGAAAAAATTATCGAGATTTTTCGGGAGTCTTCCCCCGTAGACCGGCAGGCCGACTATTACCAATTCATTCGTAGCAAAGGAACGATTAAAAGTCTGCCGGGTTGTCGGTAATGTAAGGTCTATTTTTTCAAATGGTAAGCCCGTACCTTCCGCGAGCGCTGTCACCGCTTTTCCTGTGGTGCCGGTGGGACTGAAATAGACCGCGTATGCTTTTATTATCGTCATTCACAGCACCTCAAGATGATGTGTTATTTCGGTTGATAATATCATTAACTAGAATTGGAAATCAAAACCCATCACTCGTTATTTGTTATAATTCCGTAACTATTTTCCCCCTTATTTTATTACCCCTACACAAAATCCCTGCTAGTATGTTATAGTTAATCGCTGTAATCACCGCGCGGGAGGAGATAATGTATAAAAAAGTGGTCGTGCCGCTGGACGGCTCTAAACTCGCCGAGCTGGCCTTGCCCCATCTCGAGGAGATTGCCAGGGGATGCAGTATTCCGAATATCCTGCTGGTGTCCGTCACGGAGATGGTACAGGGTAACGTTCCTCGTAGCCAGGTCTTCGAGGATTTCGTGCCGGAAAGCCCGACTCCCGGACCCCTGACGACGGTCAGCTCGGTGCAGTTAAGCATCGTTTACAATACTCACGCCTCCGGCGTGCAGGAAATCCCCCGGATGTTCGGCAAGATGGCCAGGACCGCCTCCGATTATCTCTGCCGGATTGCCGAACGGCTGGAAGCGAAAGGGTTCGCCGTTACCGCCACTGTCCTCCTCGGCAACCCCGCCGAACAGATTGTCAGTTATGTCGACGAACAGGGCGCCGACCTCGTCGTCATGGCGAGCACGGGTAAATCCAGGATGAGCCGCTGGGACATGAGCCGTATTGCGGAAAAAGTCATCAGGGATACCTGCGTGCCGGTCCTGCTCGTTAAACCCGCCCCCGGTTTCAAGGAGACCAAACCCAAACGCCGGGGCGTATCTTCATAAT
>CAYXOZ010000045.1:0-9208 GCA_964467135.1 uncultured Dehalococcoidaceae bacterium | reverse complement strand
CCCGCCCCCGGTTTCAAGGAGACCAAACCCAAACGCCGGGGCGTATCTTCATAATCTCCCCGGCGAAATTGAACCTGATAACATTTCCTTTCTTCCCCTGACTCATTTATACTATTAACGGGGCGTCAGCCCCTCTTTTATTTAACTTCCCCCTCTCCGCCAGCGGAGAGGGGGATACAGGGGGAGAGGTAATTATCAACATCTTTAAAAAGGTCCTCCAGCGCACCCACGATACCTGGTTTGGCCGGGCGATGTCCCTCTTCGACCGGGCTTCCGTCGGCAAAGAGGTCTGGGACGAGCTGGAAGAGCTCCTTATCTCAGCGGACGTGGGCGTCGCCACGACCGAAAAGCTCATTAACGCTGTCCGGGAGCGCGCCGCCGCGGAAAAGCTGGACGGCTCTCACGTGCGCTCCCTTCTCCAGGATGAGATGGTAAAAATCCTGACCGTTCCCTCCCGCGAAGGTTCTGCCAATATCGTCCCCCCGAAAGTCATACTCGTCGTGGGCGTCAACGGCAGCGGCAAGACTACCTCCATCGCCAAGCTGGCGTATAAGCTGAAGCAGGAAGGCAGGAGCGTCCTCCTCGCGGCGGCGGATACCTTCCGGGCGGCCGCCATCGACCAGCTTAAAAAGCAGGGGGAAAGGGTGGGAGTGGACGTTATCGCCCACCAGCCCGGCGCCGACCCCGGCGCGGTCGTTTACGATGCTGTGCAGGCGGCGAAAAGCCGCGGGGTGGATGTCCTCATTATCGATACCGCCGGCCGCTTACATACGAAGTTCAATCTCATGGAGGAGCTTAAAAAGGTCAGGCGGGTCGCCTCCCGGCTCGACCCCTCCGCCCCCCACGAGGTGCTCCTGGTGCTGGACGCCACCACCGGCCAGAACGGCCTGACCCAGGCGCGCCACTTCACGGAAGCAGTCGGGGTGACCGGTATCTTTATCGCCAAGCTGGATGGCACCGCCAAGGGCGGCATCGTCCTGGCTATCTGCGATGAGCTCAAGCTCCCGGTCCAGCTCATCGGTGTTGGCGAAGGGCTTGGAGATATGGTAACCTTTGATGCGAAAGAGTTCATCGAAGCTTTGACCTCCTAGGTACGGAGAAATATTGTGATAACATTGGGCGTAATTACTGTCGGCATTGACCCGGTTGCCTTTACGATAGGTTCTATCGCCGTCGGCTGGTACGGCATTATGGTCGCCCTGGCAGTTATAACGCTGGTGATCTGGGCTCTGGTATCGGTAAAAAGAGGCTCGGGTCTAACCTACAATACCGTCGTCAATGCCGCTATCGTCGGCATCCCTTCCGGCGTTGTTTTCGCCCGTGTCCTGCACGTTATTGACCTCTGGGACTATTACAGCCAGCACCCCGGCCAGATAATCGGCGGCTCGGGTCTGACCATCTGGGGCGCGGTGCTCGGGGCGGCCCTGGGCATCTGGATTTACAGTCGATTCAGCAAGATATCTTTCGGTCACCTGGCGGACGTCATCGCCCCCGGCATTATCCTGGCCCAGGCGATCGGCCGGGTGGGCTGTACCATCCTCGGTGACGACTACGGTTTCGCCACTTCGCTCCCCTGGGGCTTTGTCTATACCAGCCCCAACAGCCCCGCCAACCAGGCGGTCGGTCTGACCCCCACGCACCCGGTTGTTACTTATGAAATTATTTTTAACCTTATCGTTTGCGGCATCCTGGTGATGTTGCGGAAAAAGCTGAAGCCGGACGGCTCGCTGTTCCTGGTCTACCTGTCGTTCTATTCTGTCTGGCGTATCGGCTCGGATTTTCTCCGCGAGGGGACGGACTTTCTTTTCGGTCTGCACCAGGCGCAGGTCATCGGCGTTATCGTCCTGATTATCTGTATCGTGCTGATGATATGGAGGACGCGGTGGGTTAGAGGGGATGAGGTTAAAGCGGAAGAAAAAGAAAGCGGTATGGCCGGTAACTAACCGCTCTTCTTAAAGTCCAGAATATTGAGCCTGAGCTGTTTTTTACCGCCCCAGGTGTCCACTTCCAGGTTGTAGACGATGTCGATGCGCCCCCCCAGTTCGTTCAGGTGGTCGCCGAGCCGGAAAGCCACCCCGTCCCAGACCGTCCCCCCCTGCCTCAGTTTCATCCTCAGGTGTTCGCCGCCGTTGCCCATGGTGCGCCGTTCCAGCACCTCCACCCCCCGACTCATAAATACCGGCACCGGGTTTCCGATGCCGAAGGGCGCCAGCAACTGCGTCGTCGGGTAGGTGTCACCTCCGAGCTCGGGGAGCGTAACCAGCATATCGATGTCCAGATGGGGCTGCAGCGCCACCCCCCTCAGTTGCTCCTTGGCCAGCGCGTCCAGCTCTTTCTCCAGCTCCGGCAGGTTTTCCGTAGGCATCGTAAAGCCGGCCGCCTGCGCGTGCCCGCCGTAGCGGGTGAAATATTTGCTGAATTTATTTAACGCGGCGATGATGTCAAATTCCCGTATGCTGCGGCAGCTACCGTGGCAGACCGTGTCCGCCGTGTGTATCACGACGGATGGCCGGTAGAACTCCTCGGTGAGCCGGCTCGCCACGAGGCCGGCGATGCCCATGGGGTATTCTTTATCGGCGGTGAGGAGGAGGGGCGGCAGCCCCCGGGCGATGACCTGCTCCCTGGCTCGGACCAGGGTTACCGTGGTAAGCCTCTGCCTTTCCTCGTTTTTCCTGGCGAGCCATATCGCCAGCTCCTGCGCTTCCTGGTCGGACTCTGTCACCAGCAGTTTGTAGCCGGTGAGTCCATCGGCGAGTCTACCGGCGGCGTTGAGGCAGGGTGCGATGACCCAGGCGATTTTGTCCGCGTCTATATTGCCCGCTTCCAGCCTGGTCTGGTTTATCAGTTCCCTGATGCCGGGTCGAGGGTGAGTATTGATTTGTTTCAGTCCTTCTTTGATGAGGTAGCGGTTTTCGCCGAGCGGCGGCGAGACGTCGGCGATGGTGCCGATGGTCACCAGGTCCATTACCTGGTCTATCCTCTCTTCGATGCCGAGGTTCCGGTAGATGCCCTGCAATAGTTTGAAACCCACCCCCACCCCTGCCAGCTGCGGGAACGGGTATAAAGAGCCTTCCAGCTTGGGGTCGATAACGGCCAGGGCTTTAGGGATTTTGTCGAGGGGGCTGTGGTGGTCGGTGATGATGATATCCAGCCCCATCTGCGTGGCTTTCTCCGTCTCGGCGACGTCGGTTATGCCGCAGTCGACTGTGATAACCAGTCTGATGCCCTGCTCGTAAAGACTTTTCAGGACGGCGCTGGTGAGTCCGTGCCCCTCCGTCTGGCGGTGGGGGATGTAGGGTATGGCTTTGCCCCCCAGGAGCGTCAGCCCCTGGACGAGCGCCGCCGTGGCGGTGATGCCGTCGGCGTCAAAGTCCCCGTAGATGCCGATGGTCTCTCCCCGGAGCAGCGCCTGGTTCACCCTGATAATGGCACGGTTCATGTCCGGGAGTAATAAGGGGTCGGCGAGCAGGCTCTCGTCGCTGGCCAGGAAGGAAGCGAAATCTTCCGGACGTTTCACGCCGCGATTTGAGAGGAGCTGTACCAGGAGCGGGGGATAACCTGAGCCGCCGGCCTTCTCCGGGAGGTCTTTTAGCGGCGGCAGCAGGTTCCAGCGACAATGGCTCAAGTTTACGCCTCGGTATGCTTGCGCAGGATAAGTACCGAATTATGCCCGCCGAAGCCAAAGGAGTTGGTCAGGGCGGTGTTCACTTTAGCGGGACGTGCTTTATTAGGCACGTAGTCCAGGTCGCAGGTGGGGTCGGGAGTATCATAGTTTATGGTCGGCGGTATTATGCCCCGGTTAATCGTCATGATGCAGATGGCCGGTTCGAGGGCGCCGGCGCAGCCGATGAGGTGCCCCGTCATGGATTTCGTCGAGCTGATGGGTATCTTATAAGCGTATTCCCCGAAGGCGGTCTTGATGGCTTTGGTTTCCATGGCGTCGTTGAGCTGGGTGGAAGTGCCGTGGGCGTTGATGTAGTCGATTTCTCCGGGTTCGATGTCGCCTCTTTTCATGGCCATGACCATGGCTTTGGCGGCGCCTTCGCCGCTTTCCAGCGGCTGGGTGACGTGGAAGGAGTCGGCGGTGGCCCCGTAGCCGATTATTTCCGCCAGGATATTGGCGCCCCGGTTGAGGGCGTGTTCCAGCTTTTCCAGGATGAGGACGACCGCCCCTTCGGCGAGGATAAAGCCGTCCCGGTCTTTATCGAAGGGCCGGGAGGCTTTCTGCGGGGCGTCGTTTCTGGTGGAGAGCGCTTTCAGAGCGCTGAAGGCGGTTACGCCGAGGGGGTTGATGATGGCTTCGGCCCCGCCGGCAATCATGACCTGGGCGTTGCCGTATTTAATGTACTCCGCCGCGGCGCCGATGGCGTCCGAGCCGCTCGAGCAGGCTGACGTCATGCACATGTTGGGTCCCCTCGCCCCCAGCGCAATCGATATCTGCGCGGCGGCGATATCCGCAATCATCATCGGCGCCAGGAAAGGGCTGACCCGGTCCGGTCCCTTTTCCACCAGTACCTTGGCTTGCTCGAAGAGCGTCGTCAAGCCGCCGATGCCGCTCCCGATGAATACGCCGATATCATCCCGGTTGGCGCCATCGATTTTCAGGTTGGCGTTTTCTACTGCCTGGTAGCCGGCGGCGACCGCGAGCTGGGCGAAGCGGTCCATGCGCCGCGCGCTCTTGCGGTCGATGTAGTCATTAGGGTCGAACCCTTTTACCTCGCCGGCGAACTTTACTGCCATATTCGAGGCATCGAACAGCGTGATATAGTCGATGCCGGACTTCCCGGCGACAAGATTGTCCCAGGTAGCCGCCATGTCCAGTCCCAGGGGCGTTAGCGCCCCGATGCCCGTAACCACAACCCGGTTGACCTGATGGTTAGTTATAATGGCCTCCGTGTTTTAAATAATGGGGATGAAGATAGCAAAGTGAGATCCAAATCTATTTTTATCATACTTCACGCCCGTTTTCAAGTCGTTAGCCTCCGGCCAGGCTCAATCTATGTCCGACTCAGTCCCTCCATGAGGGCGTCTAAGATTGGCGTAGCCCCTCTTTCAAAATGCTTCCCCCTATCCGCTTGGGGAGAGAGGGTCACGGGGTGAGGTCATTTTCTTCTAGCCCTCTTATTTCCCGATGAGGTATAATTTTTCTTAGATGAACAATAAATCGGTAGCCCTGGAAAGCCTCGGCTGCAAACTGAACCAGGCAGAGCTCCAGCGCCTGGCGCAGGGCCTGGCGCAGGCCGGCTACCGACTCGTCGATTCCCCGGCCGAGGCCGATATCTATATCCTGAATACCTGCACGGTCACCCATGTCGCCGACCGCAAGTCGCGGCATTTGCTCCGGCTCGCCCGACGCCTTAATCCCTCCGTACGCCTGGTGGCTACCGGATGCTATGCCCACCGCGCCCCGGAGGAGCTGAAAGAGATAGACGGTGTCGAGCTGGTCATCGGTAACGACCGCAAAATGAGTCTTTTAAACCTGCTGGATATCGACTCCGGCAAGCCTGGGTCAAGTGCTACGGCGAATACCCGGCAGGCCTCTCGCCGCGCCCGGGCTTTCCTTAAGATACAGGACGGCTGTCGCAACTTCTGCGCCTATTGCATCGTGCCTTACGTACGTACTCGCGAAGTTAGCGTTCCGGCAGACGAAATTATCGCTCAAATAAAGGCAAAGGCGGCTGCCGGCTTTAGAGAAGTGGTCTTGACCGGCACGGAAATCGGCGACTATAACCACAACGGAGTTGATCTGGCAGGACTATTGCAGCGTATCCTTGCCGGGACGGATATCCGCCGAATCCGGCTTTCTTCTCTCCAGCCCCACCACATTTCGCCCTCTTTAGTCGGGCTCTGGCGCGACCCCCGCTTATGTCCCCATTTCCATTTATCCCTCCAGAGCGGCAGCGACACGATGTTAAAGAGGATGAACCGGCGTTACTCTACCGCCGGATACCGTCAGGCGGCGGCGCTCCTCCGCGACTCCATTCCGGATGTTGCCATCACGACGGATGTTATTATCGGCTTTCCCGGCGAAACCAATGCTGAATTTCAGGAGTCTCTAGAGTTCTGCCGGCAAATGCGTTTCGCCCGCATTCACGTTTTCCCCTTTTCCACCCGGCCCGGTACCGCCGCAGTCACTATGCCCGACCAGATATCCGTTGCTGTCAAAAAAGAGCGTAGTCAGATAATGCTGTCTCTGGCGAAAGAAAGCGCCCGGAGCTATCGGCAAAGTTTTCTGGGAAAAACGATGGAAGCCCTCTGGGAGCAAAAATCGGGCGGCGTCTGGTCCGGCCTTACTGGAAACTATATCAAGGTTTACGCTCGCAGTAGCGAAGATTTAGCCAATAAGCTTTTGCCGGTTAATATAAACAAGCTTTACCGTGATGGAGTCTGGGGAAAGTTAATCTAGAATGATAAGCCGATAAGCTCTATGGTATTATCGGTCGATTTACCAGTATCTTCCGCAGGCTTTCCGTCGGCATCAGGAAGTCGTCCTCGGTCACATAATACTCCCCGATGATTCTCATCCGTTCGAACAGCGTGTAAAAATTGACCGCCCACCCTATTCCCCATATCCCCGGCGTGAATACCCGGCTATCGTCCGGGTTCCAGCATAGCTCTCTAATCCTGTCTACGCTAGGGGGTCGGAAGTCGTAAGGGATAAAGCCTACTTTCCCGTGCCAGCGTCTTTCCTCGGCGGGTTTTTCCAGCTCCTGGCACACCGCCGCCAGCGTAACGGTTACTGCCGCTGCCTCAATCAGCCTGACAAGCCACTTGCCCATACTATTCCTTCGGTCTCTTCCCCTCAGTACTATTATACAAAAGGATAGGCGGTAATGAAAGATGTTTCCAGGAAAAATCTGGAAATTTTATATATTTGTTTTATTAAAATATGCTATAATTGGGTATACTTCGTTGGTACGCCTTCGGTTTTCCGGGGGCGCTTCCCGGGCCGCCATCTGGCCCGATTTTTCTTATTCCTTCTTCTTTTCTCGGGGGGAAGTGTTTTGGTTGCCGATTAGAGTGATAAAACGGAGGTTTTCAAGATGAGCGCGAAGATGAACCTGGAAGAGTTCGCCAGGACGGCGGAGAGAATCAGGGAGAAAGCTAAAGCCGAGGGCAGGCTGCTGGACAATCCTTCCGACGAAGTTTTGCGGGGGCTGGTGGAAAAGGAGGAGGGGGTCGTCAAAACGATTTACAACAACTTCGTGGCGGAGAGCGAGCCCACCTCGCGTTCGCAGATGTTCACGAAGAACAGCATCGACGATCCTTTCGGCGATGACGAGCTGAAACTGCTGAAAAACTGCGAGCAAGCCCTGGCGAAAGAAAAACTGATATCCATCGACCGCACGGTGGGCAATCCCGATAGCACCACGGTCGTCCGGCTTCTCTGTCCGGCGAAATTCGCCCATGTCGCTTACGGCGGGAAGAACCTTTTTATTCCGGTGAAGAAACCCGTGACAAAGCCGGACTATCAGATTGTCTTTTTCGGGGACGACGCCTGGCAGACCAATAAAAAGAAGCCCCTCCCACAGAAGGATATAACCATCAGGCTGGCGTTGCTGGATGACGGCCGGGTGGTGAAAATCGTGCGCAACAGCAACTACATCGGCGAATATAAAAAGGGCGTATTTGCCTCCGAGGACTGGGTGGCGAAGACGCGGCGGGGCGGCATTTTCCTCCACGCCGGCTGCCGCGAGGACTATCTCCAGGCGGCCCACGGCGGCTATAAGCCGGTACGCACTCTCCTCATTGCCCTGAGCGCCAACGGTAAGACCACCACGACCTGTAAAATCCTGGCGCGCAAAGGCATGGAACGTTCCTGGCTTATCCAGGACGACGGCGGCACTCTCCTGCCGGACGGCTCTTTCCATGGCTTCGAGGCCGGCGGCGTCTTCGTGAAGACGGAGGGCGTGAACCCCGGTGAGCAGGTCGAGATTTTCTACGGCCTGTTGAAGGCCGAGACGGTCTGCGAGAACGTCTTTGTCAACGGTAACGGCGATTTCGACTTCGAGAATTTCGAGCGGACGTCCAACGGCCGGGCCGTCGTTTTACGCAAGGACTTTATGCATGCCAGCCCCCATATCGACGTCGAAGCCATCGATAATTTCGTTCTTATCACCCGCGGCCCCACTATTCCCGCGGTCTGTAAATTGAACCTGGAACAGGCGGCCGCTTTGATGGTGCTGGGGCAGGCCATGGAGTCCTCTGCCGGCGACCCCACCCAGGCGGGCAAAATAAGAACGGAGTTCTTTTACGACCCGTTTGTGGCCGGGGACAGGGCGGCGCATGCCAACCGATTTTATGATATCCTGCAAAACCTCCCTCATGTGAACTTTTATCTGTTGAATACCGGTTCGGTAGGGGAGGGCTATCACTTCAAGGATATCGACGTCGGCCACACCATGAGCATTCTCGACTCCCTCTCACGCGGCGGTCTGGAGGACTGGATGGACTCTCCTTCCGGTTTCCAGGTGCCGGCCTCGATAAGGGCGGTGGACGATATCCTGGTGCATCCGGAGAAGCTCTATTCCGTCGCCGAGTTCGAGCAGAAGCAGCAGGAGCTCAATAAAATCCGCTATGAAGCCATTGAGAAAATCGGTAGCGGCTTGAACCCGAAAGTCAGGAAGGTATTCGGGAAGGCCTAGCGGGTTTTTCTAAAGATATAAAAGTTAGACCAGGACGTGTTCTCGGCATTTGTAGCGTTATAGGGATAGATATTATCTATCTTTTGAACCAGCTGCCAGTCGGCCGCGTTTTGATTAATCCATCGGGTGAATTTTCGGTGTTTCACGTGGTAAGACTGGCTTTCATCATAATCGCTGGAGTAAATAATCACGTATTTTTTGGCCGCGCTAAAAAGCACTTTCATGTATTCTTCGAAGGCCTCGTCTTCGACAAGGTGATAGACCACATCGAGGGATAGTCCCAGGTCCGCCGGTCCCCAGTCATTTTTGGCCGATGGATTCCCGGGCTCGAATAAGAAGAATTTTTTTGATGTATCGCCGGCAAATTTTTCCTGACATAATTTAATCGCTGTGGGCGATACATCCAGTCCGGTATATTCAGTATATTTTGCCAGAGAAAGCTGAGAGCCATCGCCGCATCCAAACTCGATGACCGATTTGATGCCTTTTTCTTTAACAAATGAGTTGATGACGTCGGCTTTGAACTCTCCCAGTCTGCCATAGGAACCGCCGCCGGAATTGCC
>CAYXOZ010000044.1:0-10977 GCA_964467135.1 uncultured Dehalococcoidaceae bacterium | reverse complement strand
GGGACTATTTGAACCTGGTGGGGATTGGGCATATCCTGGCAGCACCATACCACCCTCAGACTAACGGCAAGGTAGAGCGCTATCAGCAGTCTCTGAAGAAGGAGGTGAACCAGCTACCCTATGAAATTCCCAGCCAGCTGGAGCAGGCGATTGCCGACTTCGTCGACTACTACAACTACCGCCGCTACCACAAGGCACTCGGTAACGTGGCGCCAGCGGATGTTCTTTATGGGAGGCGAAATGAGATCCTGGAGCGCCGAAAGGAGGTGCAGACACAAACAATAAATCGTCGTAGAGACTATAACCGGGACCTGCGGGAGCTTGTCAGTGCCACTTGAATCATGCCAAAGTGTTCGGTTTATAAAGTGTCCCATTTCGCTGATTGACAACACATTTACAGTGAAAAAGGTTGCCGTGGGGTGCTATAATACACACAGTTTCTAAAAGTTTCTCACGTAGTTGAAGAAGGAGGTAAGGAACAAATGGGAAAATATACAAAATATGTTAACGATTTAAGGCTATGGACGGAGTTGGTACGCCCATCATACCGCGGCAAGATGGCCGATTTTTCGCTGATTTTCGACCAAAAAGTTTTCCCGGAGACTAAAATCTGGGTCGAGACTTTCCATGCCTACTCACCCGGGTCCGGAGCCATGGTCCCCGGCGAACTACCGATAATAATCAATGGTGAAGAGATACCCGACAGTGGCGATGGCGGACAGCACGCACACCCCGACTTCGACGAGCTCTTTCTGTTTTTCGGGAGTAACCCGCACGATGTGTTGTCCCTGGGGGGTGAAGTCGAGTTCTGGCTGGGCGAGGGAAAAGACGCCCAAAAATTCATCGCCAACACACCGACGGCCGAGTGGGTGCCGCGTGGCGTGGCACATAACCCGCACTACTTCACCAAGGTCGCCAGCCGCGAGAGACCTATCATCGAAATGGCCATCGCCATGACGCCCAGGTATAGCCTTTCCGCCGCCACTTCCAGCCCGACCCCATTACCGCCGGCCTTTTCCTTTGAGAAAGCGGGGCAGGAACAGCCGGGCAAAGGGCTTTATACGAAATATGTTAATGAAGTAAAGCTCGCCACTGACCGTTTGTTACCGTACCATCGCGGCAAGATCGCTGTGCCCTCTCTGATGTTCGATAAGACAACCTATCCCGGCGCCAAAATATGGGTCGAGATATTCCACGTGTATGCCGCCGGAGCCGGAATAGGATTACCCACCCTGGAACCAACGATTCTGAAGGGTAAGCCAGCACGCGGAAATGAGGGCGGGGGGCACACGCACGACTTCGATGAACTATTTCTTTTCATCGGGCTTGATCCACATGATACGCTGAATCTGGGCGGCGAAGTCGAGTTCTGGCTGGGCGAGGGGGACAAGGCCGAGAAATTCGTGACAACCAAGGCGACTGGCGAATGGGTTCCGGCAGGCCTGGCGCATAATCCGCACTATTTCAGGAGGGTTGACAGACCTTTCCTGATGGTGGTTATCGCCATGACTCCCGAATATGACCTGGGCAACATGCGTTTCACGCCGTTACCACCGGGCTTTAAACTGTAGTTTAGCAAGATAGAGATTTTTTAATAACGGCTTTAAGTCCGGCGAGTTTCAGGAGAAATTTGGCCAGTCTACCCGGTTTGAACAGCGCTAGACGATATGGTATATTTCGGGCAATAAAATGAACCTAACACTTTGCTTGTCCGGATTCCGCCCGGAAGATGTGTCGTAATCAAGAATCCTGGCGCAATCATGGCCTGTCGTTAACGAAGCGGGAGGTAACAAAATATGGCCAATCTAAAACAAGGCGAGCAGGTTCTTACCAACTGCACCACAGGAGGGCCGGTCAATGTCTATGTGAAGGAGGGGAGGATAACGCGCATCGAGCCGCTGGAACTCAGCAAAGATGACGCGACCTGGGTCATCGAGGCACGCGGCAAGAAATTTACTCCGGAAAACATGGCGAGGGTCTCCTCATATGCTTTGGCGGAAAGGTCGAGGATTTACGGCACCAGCCGAATTCTTCATCCCCTTTTAAGAGAAGACTTCAGTCTCAAAGGAGACAGGAAGCAGGCAAACCGCGGCAAATCGGGCTACAGGGCGATCAGCTGGGAAAAAGCCTTGGATATCCTCTGCGACGAAATAATCCGCGTACGCACTACTTACGGTCCCGGCGCGATGCTGAGCACGCCTGATTCTCACCACAACTGGGGCAATGTCGGTTATCGTCATAGCACTTATTTCAGGTTTATGAATATCCTGGGCTACACCTATGCCGACCATAACCCGGACAGCTGGGAAGGCTGGCACTGGGGCGCCATGCATAACTGGGGTTTTTCCTGGAGGCTTGGTATACCCGGCCAGTACGACCTCCTGGATGATGCCCTGAAACACACTGAGATGATCGTCTACTGGTCGAGCGATCCCTCGACGACCAGCGGCATCTACGCGGGACAGGAATCGGCCATCAGGCGTCTCTGGCTGAGAAGCCTCGGTATAAAGATGGTCTTTATCGATCCCTTCTTCAACTTCACCGCTATCAATTACTCCGATAAATGGTTCGCTCCCAGGCCGGGCACCGATACGGCTTTCGCCGCGGCGATTGCTTATGTCTGGCTAACTGAAAATCTCTACGATAAAGAATATGTCCAAACCCGTACTTATGGTTTTGATAAGTGGTGTGATTATCTTCTGGGTAAGGATGACGGCGTTGCCAAGACACCGGAATGGGCTCAAAGAGAATCCCGGATACCGGCCCGCGAAATCAGGGCTCTTGCTAGGGAATGGGGTAAAAAGAAGACCATGCTGGCAGCCGGGGGGCTCGGAGGGTGGGGAGGCGCCTGCCGCACTGCCTACGGGACCGAATGGGCCAGGATGATGGTGCTGCTGGCCGCCATGCAGGGGTTGGGTAAACCGGGCAGCAATATCTGGTCGACCACCGGCGGCGCCCCGTACAATGGCGATTTCCTTTTCCCGGGATACGCTGAAGGCGGCATTTCCGGAGATCCGGCCAATTCTGCTTCCGCTTACCAGTGGGTCCCCCGCGGCATCACCGCCCACCCGACGAGTTCATCGCTGAACAACCCCGGCGGGCAGCATATACCCAGGATCTTGGTGCCGGAATGCATCACGGATCCCCCCCAGTACTGGCGGGGCAAAGGCTTCTGCGGCAATTCCACCGAGACGCAGTTCATGCAATATAAATACCCCGAAGACGGCTATTCGCCTCTGAAGATGTTCTGGCGTTACGGCGGGGCCTATATCGGCACCATGAACAATACCAACCGCTGGGTAAAAATGTACCAGAGCCCCAACCTGGAATTCGTCGTCAATCAGTCGATTTACCTCGAAGGCGAAGCCAAATTCGCCGACCTGATACTGCCCGCCTGTTCTAACTTTGAAAGGTGGGACATCAGCGAAGCGGCCAACTGCTCTGGCTATATCCCCCATTCGTCTTATGGGTGTAACCGCCGGATGATCATCTTCCAGAAGAAATGCATCGAACCGCTCAGTGAGTCTAAGTCCGACTACGATATCTTTGCCATGGTTGCCAGGCGGCTCGGGTTCTACGAGAAATTCTCTGAAGGCGGCTTGAACGAGCTGGATTGGGTCAAGAGAGTGTTCAACGCCAGCGACCTGCCGGACTACATCACCTGGGAAGAATTCGAGAAGAAGGGATACTTCATCGTGCCGCTGCCGAAAAATTACCAGCCAGCCCCGGCACTAAGGTGGTTCGCAGAAAACAGAAAGAAGGACGACATCGACTGGGGCCCGATTGGCGGCGCTACCCAGGGGCTCCCTGATGCGGTAGGTCACGTCGATACGCAGTCGGGTTTGATTGAGTTTGAATCGCAGAGTCTCAAGCGCTTCGACCCCGACGATAAGGAGAGACCGCCCGTGACTAAATATATTCCTTCTTGGGAAGGGCATCATACCCGGGCGTTGTATAAAAAATATCCGCTGCACCTCATTTCGCCCCATCCGGCCTACAGTTTTCATACCATGTACGATGCCAAGGGATCCTGGGTAAACGAGATACCGGAACACCGGGTCAAGATGCCAGATGGGTATTACTATTGGGTAATCCGCATCAATCCAGATGATGCGAATAAGAGGGGCATCAAAGAAGGCGACATCGTGAAAGCCTTCAACGACAGAGGCGCGGTGCTGCTGGCTGCCCAGGTCACGGGACGTGTACCGGCTGGAGTCGTTCATTCCTACGAGTCCTGCTCCATCTACGAACCCATCGGCGAACCGGGGGAATCGGCCGACCGGGGCGGTTGCATCAACCTGCTGACAAATCATCGTTTCATCTCTAAGAACGCCTGCGGGATGGCTTCCAACTCGGCCCTGGTTGAAGTTGAAAAATGGAAGTAGCATGAGGAGGATAAATCATATGACTAGGTGGGGTTTTGTAATCGACATATCAAAATGCAATGCCTGCTACTGCTGTTTCGTTGCCTGTAAAGATGAATACTGGGAAAACGATTATCCTCCCTATACCACGGCGCAGCCCAGGCATGGACAGTTATGGATGAACCTTGTCAAGAGTGAACGCGGCAAACACCCCTATATCAAGGTCGCTTACCAGCCTTTACCGTGTATGCAGTGCCAGGATGCTCCTTGCATTAAGGCAGCCAAGAACGGGGCTCTTTATAAGAGGACTGACGGTATCGTGGTAATCGACCCGCAAAAGGCTGTAGGACAATCACAGGTAGTGAAGTCCTGCCCTTACGGGGTAATCTATTGGAATGAAGAAAAGAAAATTCCCCAGAAATGTACCTTCTGTGTCCACAGGCTGGAAGAAGGCGGGATTCCCCGGTGCGTCCAGGCCTGCCCGACCGGCTGTATGACCTTCGGTAATCTGGATGACCCGAAGAGTGAAGTATCCAAACTGATAAAATTATCTAAAGCCGAGGTTTTCCACCCTGAATGGAACACTAGCCCCAGCGTATACTATATTAACCTTTACAAAATAACCAAGAGCTTTATCTCCGGCACGGTGGTATTCGGGGACACGGATGAATGCGCCGAGGGGGTTAAAGCAACTCTGACGGGCCGTGGAAAGTCGTTCAAGACAACGACCAACAACTACGGGAACTTCGAGTTCGACGGTCTTGACGCTGGGAAATATAAGCTAAACCTGGAATTTACCGGCTATACCCCGAAGGCAGTCAGTGTTGAACTCAAAGCCGATAAATACCTTGGCGATATCTTTCTGGCGAAGGCTTAGATAGTTGAGCGTTTAGAGTTTAAGGGGGAATAACTAAAATGACTGATTTATTTGATCTTGCGGGTAAAGTGGCGGTCGTGGTCGGCGGCGGCGGTGGCATCGGCCGGGCGCAGGCCCTGGGGCTGGCGGATGCCGGCGCCGATGTTATTATAGCCAGCCGGAAACTGGAACACCTCGAGCCGGTAGTTAAAGAAATTAAAGCTAAGAAAAGAAAGTCACTGGCTGTGAGCGTCGAGGTTACCCAGGAAAAATCGGTACAGGTCATGGTGGATGCCATCCTGAAGCAATTTCCAGGCATCGATATTCTGGTAAACGCCGCCGGCATCGCCATCCGCAAGCCGGCTGATAGCTTCCCGATCGATGAATGGCAGCAGGTCATGGATATCAATACACGCGGCACGTTCCTGTGCTGCCAGGCGGTCGGCCGCGTCATGATAAAACAAAAATCCGGTAAAATCATCAACCTGTCGTCGGTAAGGGGCAGGTATGGTCTGCCTGCCGGATATGCGGCCTATTGTCCCAGCAAAGGAGCGGTGGACACCCTGACCCGCACCCTCGCTTGCGAATGGGCAAAACATAACGTGCTGGTTAATGCCGTTGCCCCCACTATCGTAGAGACCGATCTTACTCGTTCTGCTCTGGCCGATCCGGCCTATGCCCAGCAGATGAAGTCCCGTATCCCGCTGGGCAAATGGGCGCTGCCGGAGGATATCGTCGGCGCCACTATCTTTTTCGCTTCCCGGGCATCGGATTTTATTACCGGCCAGATACTGTACATAGACGGCGGCGTTACTACCTGGTAGACCGAAAAACTTTACGAAGAAAAGGAGCAACAGACATGGGAAAAGAAGTACTGGTAGATTTAAGCCATCCGTTCGGTAATGGGTCACCGCTCTGGCCGTATTTTGCGGATGTCAAGATTGAGAGAATGCATTATATGGCTAAGTCCGGCGTTCTTTCTCAGACGGTGACAACAGTGATGCATTGCACCACCCATGCCGATTCCCCGGCCCACGTTTTTGAGGGCGGCCGTTTCACTCATGAAATCCCGTTGACCTGCTATTACGGTGATGCCGTGGTCTGGGATATTCCCAAGAAGAAATGGGAGCTGATAACGGCCAAAGACCTGGATGCGGCCAATAAAAAACTGCCGATGAAAGAAGGCGATATTATTATTGTACACACAGGCTGGAATAAATACTGGGGTGACAGCACTCAATATTTCTGCTATTCACCTGGGCTCGGGAAGGAAGCCGGGGAGTGGTTTGTCGCTCATAAAGTCAAAGCCGTCGGCGTGGACCAACAGGCACTGGACCATCCCCTGCATACCGCCATCGGTCCTCATGGCCCCGGTCCTCTGAGAAAGGACCTTTTTGTAGAATATAAGCAGTTTTCCGGGGGGCATGAAGTGATAGAAGATTTCCCGGAATGGGAACCCTGTCATAATCTCTTAATGCGGAACGGCATCCTGGGCTGGGAGAATGTCGGTGGGGATATCGCTAAAGTTGTGGGCAAGCGGTGTAAAATATCCGGCTTCCCTATTCGCTGGTATATGGGAGATGGCTCCATCGTCCGGATGGTGGCATTCATTGATGAAAAAGACCTGAACCTGGTGCCGGACCGTGTTTACAAATACGGCACGCAATAATTCCGTGTGTTGACGACCTGATGATTCGTATTTTTAGGGGGAGTTATGAAAAAGATCACACTGGACCAGGTCAAACCGTACGCTGCGCCGGGTCACTTCGACGTGACCGCTCTCAGGCTGAGCGGCAAGGAAGAAACCGGAGCTAAAAAGTTCTGGGTAGGGCTTTCCTATTTCCTGCCGGGCGGCGGGGCAAAATATGCCTATGAAGACTCGCCTACGGAAAAGGTATATGTCGTTCTGGATGGAGAACTCACTGTTAAGACGAAAAAAGATGAGTTCACCCTGAAGCCCATGGAATTGCTTTTCATCGGACCTAATGAAGGCAGGGAAATTATAAATAAAACCAATAAAACCATCACCATGCTGGTGGCGATAAGTTACGAATAATTTTAAACCTGAATTTTCAGGCTATCAATGAGGTGGCAATAACGCCTGGATTACTGGAAGGAATGAAGATAATCGGCTTTGAGCAGGTCGTTGGCGTACCGGCGGCCACGGCGGTCTTTGCCGACTGGGGCGCCGATGTCATCAAAATCGAGCCGATATGGGGTGACTGGCAGAGAAGCCTCGTTAGCTTTAACCGGACACCTCTGCTGCTCAACCTGGAAAAGGGACAAATAGAGCTCCACTTCGAGTTCCTGAACCGCAGCAAGAGAAGCGTGGCAATCAATTTGCGTACCCAAGAGGGCCGAGCGATAATTCACCGGCTGCTCAAGGACACTGATGTCTTTGCCACCAATTACTCCATTGACGTTCTGGAGCGTTTCGGTCTGGACTATGCCAGCCTGAAAGTTAAATATCCAGGGCTTGTTCACTGCCTGCTTACCGGGTTCGGGACAAAAGGCCCGAAAGCGAGAGACCGGGGTTATGACTATGTGGCGGCCTGGTCCTACGGCGGCCCGATGAGCCTGGTCACCGCCGACCCGACAAGTCCCCCCGCCATACAGCGCCCCGGCATGATGGATATGGTAACATCGGCTCATATTATCAGCGGTATTCTCGCCGCCCTTTACTATAAACAACGGACGGGCAAAGGTCAGGGTCTGGAGGTATCTCTGTACCATGTAGCGGCGTGGACGCTTGGCCTGGATATGCAGGTTTGCTTATTCGGTAATCCGCCCCGGATATGGGATAGAAGGCGTAACCCGAACCCTATGTACAATTCGTATAAAGCTAAAGACGGTAAATGGATGATGATGGTCCATCCCAATCAGGATTACTGGGAGCCATTCTGTAAAGCAATCGGCAAGCTGGAATGGATTAACGAACCGCGTTATGCCACTATGGAAAGCCGGGAACAAAACGCCGAGGAAATGATTGAGGAACTGGATAAACTCTTTGCCAGCCGGACCTGGCCGGAATGGGAGAAGTTATTCAGGGCGAATGACCTTATCGTCAGCAGCAACCAGACTATTCCTGAAATTCTAAAGGATGAGCAGGCCATCGTGAATAATTTCTTCACGGATATTGAGCATCCCGTAGCGGGGCAGGCGCGGTTGTTAAACAGTCCCGTTCAGTTCACCAGGACACCCGCCAGGATAAAACACGCGGCCCCGCAGCTTGGAGAACATACCGAGGAAGTGCTGCTGGAATATGGTTATACCTGGGAGGACATGGAGAAGTTCAAGGAGAAAGGCGTAATTCCCTAAATCTTGGGATTTTTTATTCAGGCGGAAGAGGCAGATGAGATTAAAGGGCAAAGTATCACTGGTTACCGGTGCCAGCCGCGGTATCGGTAAATCTATAGCGCTGGCACTTGCCAGAGAAGGGTCTGCCGTCGCGCTTAATTGTTCGGTTTCGGTGAAAGCGGCTAAAGAAGTGGCAAAGGAAATACAAAGGCTCGGGCAACAAGCTATGGTAATCCAGGCCGATGTTGCCAATAAGACAGAAGTCGACGCCATGGTTAAAAAGGTAGTGGATGAGTTCGGCAAAATCGATATATTAGTAAATAATGCCGGGATGTCCGTGGTAGAAGCGTCTGAGGAACTGGAGGAAAGTCGCTGGAGGCGGGGCATAGATGTGATGTTAACTGGCGTATTCTTCTGCAGCCAGGCAATTGGTAAGGAAATGATAAAGCAGAGGGGTGGTAAAATTATTAATATCGCGTCTGTAAACGGGATAGTTGCTTTCCCGGAGAGGGTATGCTACAGCTGTGCCAAGGCGGGGGTAATACAGCTCACGAAAGTCCTGGGGTGTGAGTGGGCCGGATACAATATTAATGTCAATGCTGTCGCCCCCGGTTATGTTAGAACTCACCTTGTCGAAGACCTGGTAGAAAAAGGTGCACTTGATGTAGAGGAACTGGGCGCCAGGACACCTCTCAGCCGGTTAGCCGAGCCCGAAGAAATAGCTGATGTTGTTGTCTTTCTGGCCTCGGAGGAATCTAAATACATGGAGGGGCAGACCATAGTTATCGATGGAGGCTGGACAGCGTACGGTTATCTTGAATCCTGGCTGGCAAAACGGCGGCCGGAATAGGTATAATAGAAGATACGACGTCACATTCCCATCGTCTTTTGATTAGTAGGCTATTTTTTTGTTCAGGTAAAACTTGATTTAACCTCGTCGATATTTTATCACAGCTTTTTGGGATGGATCTGTTCGAGTATAGGTCTGTTTTACCTTAGAGGTCTATATGTCGAAATCAATTAAGTTACCTTATGGTGAAGGTCATATTCTCGCCAGGCTGCCAGACCGTAATCATGCGTATGTTCTGGAAGCAAAACATCTACCTGGCTTGAAAAACGAGCCGGCATCAATAGGGAAGGCTCTCAGGAATCCCATCGGCTGCTCCGGTCTGAGAAGTTGTGTTCGAAAAAGCGATAAAGTGGTGATCATCACCACTGATAATACACGGCACTGCCCGGACAACAGAATTTTACCGGTAATCCTCGCAGAATTAGAGTCGGTAATACCCAGGCAGAATATATGCATTATCGTGGCTCTCGGTCTACATCCTCCCCTGAACAAAGAAGAATTAGCCAGAAAATTGGGAAGCGAAGTAGTTAGGAATTACACGGTTAAAAACCATAACCCCCACCGGACTGTCCGCCTGGGTATGACTACCCGCGGCACTCCCGTTGAGGTAAATTCCGAGGTCGTGGAAGCTGATTTCCGCATCAGCACCGGTTTTATCGAACCCCACTTTTTTGCTGGCTACTCCGGAGGACGAAAAAGCATCGCGCCCGGCGTAAGCAGTGCCAGAGCTATAGGGCATAATCACGGTTTTGAGATGGTACAACATCCAAACGCTAGAGCCGGGGTTCTTGACGGCAATCCAGTCCACGAAGATATGGTTGAACAGGCAAAAATGGCTAAACTGGATTTTATCGTCAATGTGCTCATGAATCAAGAAAAGCAAATAACTCACATCTTCGCGGGCAATCCGTGGTTGGCCCATGAAGCGGGCTGCGCTACCGAGAGAGAAATAGTCCGGGTGGAAATAGACCATAAGGTTGATATCTCTATCGTTTCCAACGGAGGCGCACCAGCCGACTTGGATTTTTATCAGACGTGTAAGGGCATCGATACTGGTTGTCAAATAACCCGGGATGGGGGGATTATTCTTATAGCTTCGGCATGTTCCCGGGGCCTGGGGACAGAAGACTTTAGAGCGTTGCACGCTTTGGCTCATTCCCCTGGAGAAGTGCTGGAAAGATTAAAGAAGGGCAGCCACACCGGCGGCGGCTGGCAAAACCTTATTTTAGCCAGGGCTCAACTCAATCATACTGTATATCTCTTGTCTAATATGGAAGATAGCATCGTCGGGCAAATGATGGTAACCCCGATTTCTACCATTGAAGAAGGACTGGATAAAGCTTTTGAAGTTTTAGGAAATAATGCGGAAATTGCCGTTATTCCCGAAGGGCCGCTGGTCCTGCCGGCTATAGATAATTCAACTAAAGAGGCAAATGTTGGGTAACAATAGCTTGAATGTTGTTCACTATTACATTTCATCGTGATGGGACATATCATGATAGACCAATTTGTCACACCAATAATATCTTGAAAGATTAAATACCACTAATTCTATGGCTCGATGCTGGCTAAGAAAAGTCTAAACAGGGTCAGTCCTTTGTTTTTCTTTA
>CAYXOZ010000043.1:3309-11001 GCA_964467135.1 uncultured Dehalococcoidaceae bacterium | reverse complement strand
TTTCCTCGACTCGTTGACCGTTTCCATAGCCGTTAAAATAACCGATGGCATGAGGATTATCGATATCGGTACCGGGGCGGGGCTGCCGGGAATCCCGCTGAAAATAGCCTTCCCCGGCATCAACCTCACGCTGCTGGAGGCCACCGCTAAAAAATCAAAATTCCTCGAGCACCTGGTCACGGAGCTCGGCCTCGACAATTGGGCGATAGCGACCGGTCGGGCGGAAGAAATCGGCCATGACCTTAAATACCGCGAGAAGTTCGATGTTGTTCTTTCCCGCGCCGTCGCTGCCCTGCCGGTCCTCGCCGAGCTGATGCTCCCCTTCTGTAAGGTCGGCGGTTTGTGCCTTGTCTCGAAAAAGGGGAATATCGGCGGGGAGGTCGAGCAGTCCCTCAAAGCCATCGCGACGATGGGGGGTAATTTAAGGGAGGTAAAGCCGGTAAAAATAGAAGGACTTCAGGATAACAGATGCCTGGTAATTATCGATAAAGTAAAACCGACCCCGCCCCAATATCCCCGCCGCCCCGGCATGCCCGCCAAAAGACCCATTCTATCGTGACCGCGAAATCTTAGCTTAAGACGGGACCGTACTTGACCAGGAGCCGGTCGACGAGCTGGATGCATTCTTTATCTTTGAACCACCGACCTCCGTATAGCCGCAGGCCCTTAATGGTATCCTTTATTTCTTTTGGGTCGGGTTGATTAGTTTCCAGCAGTCCGTAGGCGGCCTTCTTATACCGCGCCTTGATGCCCTTTTCAATGCGGTTAAGTACAAAAATGGTCCCGACGAGGGCAAGGATAATCAGGATAAAGATAAAATAGTCCATAATAAATTTACCTGAGGGTCTATCCCATTTTAAACATAAACACCTGAGAAAATCAAAAGAGCAGGGCGTTCAAGAGGGGACAGGTTCTTAATTCGTTTGCTAAGGCTTGCCAACCGTAGTAGAATTATATTATCGATTCACAGGAACGGAGGGGGCTATGGAAACGGGGACGTGGAAGGTAAAGACCGGGCTTGCCCAGATGCTCAAGGGCGGGGTGATTATGGATGTGGTCACCGCCGAGCACGCCAGAATCGCCGAAGAAGCGGGCGCCTGTGCGGTGATGGCGCTGGAGAGGGTGCCGGCGGACATCAGGGCGGCGGGGGGCGTGGCGCGCATGTCCGACCCCACCGTTATCGAGGCGATTATGAAGGCGGTCTCTATCCCGGTCATGGCTAAGTGCCGCATCGGGCACTTCGTCGAGGCGCAGGTGCTCCAAGCCATGGGCGTCGACTATATCGATGAATCGGAGGTGCTGACCCCCGCCGATGAAAACCACCACATCTGGAAGCACGATTTTAAAGTGCCGTTCGTCTGCGGCTGCCGCGACCTCGGGGAGGCTTTAAGGCGCATCGGGGAAGGCGCGGCGATGATAAGGACCAAAGGCGAGGCCGGCACCGGCAATATCGTCGAAGCGGTGCGGCACATGCGCGCCGTCATGGACGGCATCCGCAAGCTTGCCAGCACTCCCGACGACGAGCTCATGGCCGAGGCCAAAGCGCTGGGCGCGCCTTTCGAGCTGGTGCAGGAAGTCCATAAAATGGGCAGGCTGCCGGTGGTCAACTTCGCGGCGGGCGGGGTGGCCACGCCGGCGGACGCCGCCCTGATGATGCAGCTCGGGGCGGAGGGTGTATTCGTGGGCTCGGGCATATTCAAGTCGAGCGACCCCTCGGTGAGGGCTAAAGCCATCGTTAAAGCCACCACGCATTATAACGACCCCGCCATTATTGCCGAGGTTTCCAAGAACCTCGGGGACGCCATGCCGGGGCTGGACATCAAGCAGATACCGCCCGACGAGCTGCTGGCGAAGAGGGGCTGGTAGATGAAGATAGGCGTGCTCGCGGCGCAGGGTGCCTTCGCCGAGCATATCAAAGCGCTGAAAAAACTCGAAGTCGACGCCGTGGCTGTCCGACTCCCCGGGGAACTTAAAGGAATAGGGGGACTGATTATTCCGGGCGGCGAAAGCACCACGATAAGTCGTTTGATGTCCGCCTACGACCTGATGAACGAGATAAGCCGGCTCGCTCGCGCCGGTCTGCCTTTGTTCGGCACCTGCGCCGGCATGATACTCATGGCGCGGCAGATATCCGGCAACAGCGCCAAATCGCTCGGGCTCATGGATATCACCGTCAAACGTAACGCCTTCGGGCGGCAGGTAGACAGCTTCGAGACGGCGCTGGAAATACCGGTTCTGGGGAAAAAGGCTTTCCCCGGAGTATTTATACGGGCACCGAAAATAGAGGAATGCGCCAAAGGCGTTGACGTGCTGGCGCGACTGGACGACGGGACCATCGTCGCGGCGAGACAGGGAAAGCTGCTGGTCACGGCTTTTCACCCCGAGCTCACTGACGACCTGAGATTTCATCGCTACTTTTTAGACATGGCATCCGGGGACCGCTAGAGAAATCGCGGAGGAACCTGTGCAAAAAGTCATCACCGACGACATGGATGCCCTCCTCGAAATTTTGCCCCCTCACATTAAAACTCCGCTCGTCCGGCAAAAGGACATCTCCGAGCTCCTGGAAGTAGTGCTCGACCTGGGGCGCGAACCGGAAGCCCGCTTTCCCAAACGCGAGGCAACTCTCCGGGAAAAAGAGATAGAAGAAGCGGACATCGATTACATCGTGGCGCGGGTAAGCAAATTCGGGGAGGACAACCGCGCCGGCATCGAGCGCACGCTTCACCGCATTTCCGCTATTCGTAACCGCCGGGGGCGCATTGTGGGGCTGACGTGCCGGGTGGGGCGGGCGGTCTTCGGCACGATTAAAGTTATCGAAGATTTGGTGCAGTCCGGCAAGAGCGTCCTGCTGCTGGGGAGGCCAGGCGTCGGTAAGACGACCATGCTCCGGGAGGTCGCCCGGGTGCTCGCGGACGACGCCAAGAAACGCGTTATCATCGTCGATACGTCTAACGAGATTGCCGGCGACGGCGACATACCGCACCCGGCTATCGGGCACGCCCGCCGCATGCAGGTAGCCACGCCGAACCTCCAGCACGCCGTCATGATAGAAGCCGTCGAGAACCACATGCCCGAGGTTATCGTTATCGACGAGATAGGCACGGAATTGGAGGCCATGGCCGCCCGGACCATCGCCGAAAGGGGCGTGCAGCTGGTGGGCACCGCCCACGGCAACACCCTGGAAAACCTCATGATGAACCCCACTCTCTCCGACCTTGTCGGCGGGATTCAGTCGGTAACGTTAGGGGACGAGGAGGCGCGGCGGCGGGGCACGCAAAAGTCCATCCTCGAAAGGAAATCGCCGCCGACCTTCGATATCGTCGTGGAAATCCAGGAAAGGGACAGGGTCGCCATCCACCCCGATGTCGGGGAGGCGGTCGATGCTTTACTGCGCGGCGCGCCGCCCGGCATAGAGATACGCTCGCTCGACGAGAACGGCGAGGTGAAAATAGAAAAACCGGTCGGGGCGGGGGCGGAAAGAGTCAGGCCAGTCCGGGCAAAAAAGGGCAAAGAAGGCAAAACGTCGCGACTCTATCTGTTCGGGGTGAACCGGGGGAGGCTGTTACAGGTGGCGCGGGAGATGAATATCGATATTCAGATAACGGAAAACCTGCGCGAAGCCGGCATGCTCGTGACTTCCAAGAACTATTACCGCCGCCGCCCGGAAAAGGTCCGCGACGCCGAAGGTGCCGGCGTGCCCGTTTACGTCCTGCGGGGCAATGCGCCGCCGCAGATAAGGCAGTTCCTGAGCACCCTTTTTCACGTGAAAGCCGTCGAGGAAGCGGGCCCGTTCAAGACGGCGCTCGATGAAGCCGAGGCCGCCGTAGACCAGGTCAACCAGGGCCAGGAAGCCGTCGAGCTGAGCCCTCAGAGCTCGTATATCCGCCGCTTGCAGCACCTCATCGCCCAGAGGAGCGACCTGTCTTCTCACAGCTTTGGCAAAGACCCCAACCGGAGGGTAAGGATATACAAGGAGAGGGTGGGATAGGCGTCATGTCTCTATTTATCACCTTCGAAGGCGGGGAGGGGTGCGGCAAGAGCACGCAGTCGCGCTTTCTCTACCGCGAGTTTCAGAAGCTCGCCATTCCGGCGGTACTGATTCACGAGCCCGGTATCACGACCTTAGGCAGGCGGATCCGGCGCCTCCTGAAATGGTCCGACGAAATGAATGTCTCACCGATGGCGGAGCTATTGCTTTTCAATGCCTCGCGCGCTCAGTTGGTCAACGAGGTTATCAGGCCGGTGCTGGGAAAAGGCACCATTGTTATTTGCGACCGCTACGCCGATTCCACGACCGCTTACCAGGGATACGGCCGTGGACTGGACCTGGAGGTGGTGGCGGTAGCCAACAAGATAGGCATGCAGGGGGTGCCGCCCGACCTTACGGTTTTGCTCGATATACCGGCAGAGGACGGCCTGGCCAGGAAAACAGGTGAGAGGTCGGACAGGTTTGAAAAAGAGGACCTGTCTTTCCACCGGCGCGTGCGGGAAGGTTATCTAAAGATGGCTAAGGCGGAACCGGAACGCTGGCTGGTGATAGACGCTGCAAAAAGCAAAGAGGAAGTAGCGGGGCTTATCTGGCAGAGGGTGAGCCAGATGCTACCACGAAAGAAGGGTGTTTAAGAGGGGGTGAGGTAGATAATTAAATCTCGGAAGCCCTCATTTAAAGAAGAAAAGCTCCTCCGCGAGCAGGGCTACCGCATTATCGCCGGCGTGGACGAGGCGGGCAGAGGCGCCCTGATGGGCCCGGTGGTCGCCGCGGCGGTGATATTGCCGGAAGCTCTCAAAGCCCCCTGGAAAACAAAGGTCAGGGACTCCAAGCAGCTCAGGCAGGTTGAACGGGAATATTTATTCGACTGTATCGAAGAGATGTCGATATCGGTGGGGACGGGCCATACGCCAAATGATATAATCGATGAAGTGGGTATCGCTAAAGCCACCCGACTCGCCATGATGGCGGCCGTAGAGCAGCTAAACCCGGCGCCGCAGTATATCCTCATCGACTATTTCGACCTCCCCGAGACATCGCTCCCCAACCGCGGCGTCGAAGATGGCGATAGCCTCTGTTTCTCGATTGCCTGCGCCTCCATAATCGCTAAGGTCACCCGCGACCGCATGGTCACGGTCATGGACGAACAGTACCCGGGCTACGGTTTCGCCGGACATAAGGGCTACGGCACCAGCGCGCACCTCGAGTGCCTGCGTCGTAAAGGCCCCTGCCCTTTACACCGCCGGTCGTTCGGTCCGGTGGCGGAGATAGCAGGTCGACTATGACAAAAAAGGACACCGGTAAATTAGGCGAAAAGCTCGCGGGCGAGTTCCTCGGGAGGAACGGCTACGATATCCTCGATACCAACTACCGCTGCCCGGAAGGGGAAATCGATATCGTTGCCCGCCACCAGAACACGCTGGTCTTTATCGAGGTCAGGACGAAGACCAGCCGACTGTTCGGTACGCCGGAAGAATCGATAACCCCCATCAAAGCCGCCCGGCTCAAGACCCTCGCGGCGCGTTACGGCCAGAGTCATACCGGCCTGCCCGATACCTGGAGAATCGACGTCGTCGCCATCGAGATGAATAAAAACGGCCACGCATCCCGTATCGAAATCATCGAAAACGCCGTCAGCGAATGACCCGCTACTCTTTACCCGTCCCTACCGCTGTGCTAGAATTAACCACAAATATGGAATCGACCCCGGACTATCGACTGCGCATCGTTGACGCCAATTTAAATCGCATCGGCGAAGGCCTGCGCGTCCTCGAAGAGCTCGCCCGGCTCTCCCTGAACGACGCCGCTTTAACTCAAAAGTTGAAAGACCTGCGGCATAAGATATTACGAGTAGATAACGACTTACAGCAGAAGCTCATCGGGGCGCGCGATGCTGCTGGCGATATCGGCGCGGGGATGAAAGCCGCCGGACGAGAAGGACCACGCGACGTTACCGGGACGATTATCGCCAACGCGCGCCGGGTGCAGGAATCGCTGCGCGTCCTCGAGGAAATCGCCAGGGAGCCGGGCCTCCCGCTGAAATCTAGCGACTACGAAAAGACGCGTTTTGAGCTTTATACGATAGAAAAAGAGCTGCTGGCAAAAATGCTGCGGCAGGACAAGGTCAAAAAGATAACCGGTCTCTATGTTATTATCGATGTTGAGTTTTTAAGGGGGCGGGACCACCTCGACGTGGCGGTGGCGGTGATAAAAGGTGGGGCTAAAATAATTCAACTGAGGGACAAAAAAGATAACAGCCGGGACTTTTTTAAGATTGCCTCAGACCTTAGCAAGATGTGCGCGGAACATGGAGTCTTATTTATCGTTAACGATAGCTTGGAGGTGGCGCTTGCCTGCGGCGCCGACGGCTTGAACGTGGGCAAGACTGATATGCCGGCTGCTATCGCCCGCCGCCTGCTGCCTATCAATACAATACTAGGATGCTCCGCAAATACGATAGCCGAAGCCAAAGCCGCATGCGCCACCGGGGCGGATTACCTTGGCGTCGGAGCGATTTTCCCCACCCCCACTAAAGATTCGCCAGCGACCGGACTCGACATCATTAAAAAGATTAAAAAAATATCGGATTTGCCCATAGTGGCTATCGGCGGTATCAATCAAGATAACCTGAGGGCCGTATTGAAGGCCGGGGCGGACGCTGTCGCCGTCATCAGCGCGGTGATGGGCGCGGCGGACGCGGAGCAAGCCACCCGGGAGCTGGTAAAAATAATCGAGGGGGAAAAACGTGGATAACCTGGACGCTATTACGGAACAGTTACGCCAGGACCTTATCTCCAGAGACGAAGCCAGAGAAAAGCTGCTGCCGCTCTGCCGGGACGCCATCCGCCACAGCAGTAACGCCATCCGGGCGGTGCACCGTCAGCAGTTCCGGCAGGCCAAAGAGTCCATCCAGTCCGCCCGTAAGCTGCTGAGCGAAGCCGAGGACATCGGGGAGTACAGTGAGACCGGCGGCAGTGGCATCGTCCGGGACGCCCAGAAAGAGTACGCCGAGGCCAATATCACCTTCGCGCTGGTCACGGGTGAGGAGTTGCCCCGGCACGTCGAGTTGGGGGTGGACGCCGCCGCCTATCTCAACGGTATGGGTGAGGCGGTGGGCGAAATCAGGCGATATCTGCTCGATGCCATGCGCCAGGGCGACCTTTCGCGAGGGGAAGAGCTGCTGGCGGCGATGGATGATATCTACAGCGTCCTGGTGACCATGGACTTCCCCGATGCCATCACCCAGGGACTGCGCCGCACCACGGACATGGTCCGGGGGGTGCTCGAAAAGACCCGCAGCGACCTCACCCTGGCGATACGGCAGAAAGAGCTGGAAACGAAGCTGGCCGAGTTCCAGCGCGAGGGATTCGGCGAAACAGAAGCCAGGCCGGGGAAGACGGAAGAAATCGCCTCCGCTGAGCCCGAGCTCGACCACAAAGAGCAGGAAATCTATAAAGCCCTGGCCGATTGGCGCAGCCAGAAAGCCAACGAGGAAAACCTGGCGCCGTACATCATCGCGCATAACTCCTGGCTGACCCAGATAATCAAGCTACGTCCTCAAACGCCCAGGGACCTTAACGCCGTCAAGGGCTTCGGGGAGAGGCGGGTCAACAAATACGGTAAAGAGATAATCGCGATAATAAATAATGAAGTTAATAGTAAATAGTTTTGAGTCTTGAGAAAGGAAGGATAACGAGATG
>CAYXOZ010000043.1:0-3209 GCA_964467135.1 uncultured Dehalococcoidaceae bacterium | reverse complement strand
GCCGAAACCACTGCCCAGACCATCAAAAAAGCCGGCGGCGAGGCCGTGCCTTTCTTCGGCGATATCGCGGACTTCGAGGTGGCCAGAAAACTGATTAAAACCGCCGTCGATAGCTTCGGGAAGATAGATATACTGGTGAACGTGGCCGGTGGTTTCGGTTTCAGTCCCTTTGAAAAAATGACGGAAGAATTATTTGATAAGGTAACGCGGACCAAGCCCAAGGGGTATTTTAATACCATGAGACACGCCGTACCTTATATGATAGAACAAAAATGGGGTCGCATCATCAATACCACCTCCCGGGCATGGCAGGGCGATTTGATCAAACACGCCGAGTACTGCACGGCTAACGCCGGCGTGGTGGGCCTGACCAAAGCGGTAGCCATCGAGATGGTTAAGTACAATATCACCTGTAATATGATTTCGCCGTTCGCTAAGACCAGGGCGGCCTATGACCTGGACGCTTATCCCTCGACCGTGGCCAAGGAGGACATCCCCTTCGTTTATGACATGAAACTCGGCGAGGACATGATGAAAATGACACCCACCCCGGACTACGCCGCGCCTTTTGTATGCTACCTGGCGTCCGATGCGGGTGCTAATATCAGCGGCTCGATTTTCCAGGTCGGCGGTAATACGGTGAGTATGTACTCCGAGGCACATCTCACGAACCACATCACTAAATTTGGCGATAAACCGTGGACGATGGAAGAGTTATTGCAGCAGGTGCCTCGGGGGCTGCTGGCGGGGTATAAAAACCCGGCGGAACATCCGTTTGGTTAAGGGCGAGGGTGAGTGTGAGTAGTTAGGGGGTAAAAAGATTAAGAGGGGCGAAAGCCCCTCTTTTTTTGTGCCCCGTTCCTTTTAGAGAGAGCTTGTCCTGAGCCTGTCGAAGGAAAAGGGGGTGAGGTTAGTCGTCTTGCGAAAGCGTAAGATAGATTCTCACGGCGTCCACCGATAAAATCGGTGGACGCCTCAGAATGACAGGATGTTATCTCGGCGCGAAGATGGACGAGCGGGGTTTATCCTCCATCATCTTGACCAGTTTACTGACCGGACCGTACCACATGCATAACGCCTGGCAGTGCTTGGCGCAGGCGGTCGTTTCCTCCCCGCGCTTGATCCGGTCGGCGCAGAGGTCGCAGAAGCGGGTGGTGATGGGCACGAAGTCCACCTGCACTTTATCCGGGCTGACCGTGACCAGCTCGTCGACCCGTATGCCGCACATGCCCTCGGAATAATTGTGTTCCTGCTTGCAGGCGACCTCGCAGGCGTGACACCCGGTACAATATCCGTATTCTATAAGTAAGCCGTTGCGGGCCATAATTACTCCTTTCCACCTGTGATTTTTAAGATGCGGCAGAGATTGGAGCGGTAGTTGGTGCCGCCGAAACCGGATTTGCCCTGGTTGCCCATCGAGGTCAGGTTGTTGACGTTATGGTCCCAGGTGCTGAAGAAATTGGGCGCCTTGCCGTCCGTCTCCGGCAGCCACCAGCCGTGCGGCACGGTCACGACCCTCGGGTGAGAGGTGGGGGTCACTTTAGCCTTCATCTTGATCCTGCCGCGCTTGTTCTCGATATAGACCCACTCTCCGTTGCTGACATCGAGCATTTCCGCCGTTTTATCGTTGATTTCCACGACGGGGTCGGGGTCGAGCTCCCTGAGCCAGGGAATCATGCGGTGCTCGGAGTGGAAAAAGACCGGCGAGCGGCGTCCCGTGGTGAGGATTAGGGGATATTCTTTATAAAGCTCCGGCGAGGCCACCGGGCTCTCTTTGGGCTCTTCGTAATAGGGCAGGGGGTCGAGCCCCCATTCCTCGTAACGCTTGGAGGAAAGCTCGACCTTGCCGGTGGGGGTATCGAAGCCGGGCTTGCCGTCGGCGCGGAGCAGGCCTTTCTCGTAGCGGTAATAAGGCCGGGTGTTATGCCCCTCCGGGGGGAACTCCCAGCAGCCTTTGGCTTTGAGCTTCTCGAAGCTGGTATTGCCGTCCTTCAAACGGTCGTTGATGAGGTCGCGGACGGTGTTGAACTTTATCGGGGTGGTGGCTAAACGCTTGGCCATCTCCAGGTTGATTTCCCAGTCGGACTTCGCCTCGCCGACACCCTCCACGGCTTTAACGCTGACGCCCAGCGGCTGCCACCAGGAGCGGAAGCTGTCCTTCTCGCAGATGGAGCAGGCGGGGAGGAAGATGTCCGCTAACGCCATGCTGGTGGGGTTCTGGAAAAGGTCGACGCAGACGATGAAGTCGAGCTTTTTCATGGCGTTATAGTGCCGTTTGGGGTCGGCGGCCTGCCCGCCCAGGATGTTCGAGGTCTGTATCCAGGCGCCGTGGACTTTATACGGCTGGTCGGTCTCCATCTGTTCGAGGAGGACGTCCGGCTGTACCCAGCCCCGGAAGCCCTTAATCATGGGATATTTATTCGCGCCGATGCGTTTCTCGTTAAGTTTCTTGACCAGTTCGGCGCCGTAAAGCTTGGTAAGCTCGGCGGAGGAGAAGGGATAGGTGGTGACGCCGTGGGAGTTGCGGGCGATGACGTTGCCGCCGGGGTTATCGATATTGCCGGTGATGGCCCACAGGTGGTTGATGGCCTGCGCCACGACGGAGCCGGCCGGCATGGCGTCCACCGGCTCGCCCCACTGGATAGCGGAAGGTTTGTTGGCGGCGTAAAGCCGGGCGGCCTGGATGAGTTTTTCTTTGGGCACCCAGGAAATTTCGGCGACCTTTTCCGGGGTGTATTCCTGCACGCGTGTCTTTAGTTCTTCAAATCCATAGCACCACTTCTCGACGAACTTTTTATCGTAAATGCCTTCGTTGATAATGACGTTGAGCATGCCCAGGGCGATAGCGCCGTCGGTGCCGGGGCGATTCTGTAAATGGACTTCCGAACGGGAGGTGAACCAGGTGGCGCGGGGGTCTATCGTAATCAGCTTGGAGCCCCGCCGCATGCAGTCGATTATCCAGTGGCCGTAGAAGCCGTCGTGGCAGCCGGCAGCGGGGTTCTGTGCCCAGATGATGATGTATTTGGGGGGCGTCCACTCGGGGGAGTCGTAGCGTTTTTCCAGGAACTGGGAGCAGTCGGCGACGCTGTAATGCCCCTGGGTGGCGAACATCGCACCGAGGCGCGGTGTATAACAGGCATGGCCGGCCAGGCCTACCTGCACCCAGTTGGGGCTGCCGTAGGCGTACATCAGGAAGGTGATGGGCCCGC